>JBBFLL010000001.1:0-237319 GCA_037479045.1 Brevinematales bacterium
AATGACAAAAGAAAGTAACATTAAGTTACGTTGCGAGACTTTTGACAAAAAGCTGTGCTGAGTTTTTCAAAGTAAAAAGGTAAAAATATAGTTCGCCAATTTTTGGCTACAAAAAAACTTTTTTGAGATTGCCTCCCTTTCTTCCGAAAGCTCACAATGACGGTAAGAAAAAACAAACCTTACCGATAACAATTAATTAAAATAAAACAACTTACAAAAAAATTGAATTTTTTCATTATAAAATATATATTATAAAAAAACCTAAAATGGAGTGTTTTATGGAGAAAAAGAAAATAAGTTTAAGATTTATATTTTTTATTGTATTTCTTATTATTATTGGGTTGTTGATCCTCAATTATTTTGTAAATAGAAAAAATCCTCTCTCTTTTGTCCCAACAAAATATAATTTGCTAATTCAAACACCACCTCTCAAGAGTATTTATGAAAATTACTTGCCTCTTGAGGTGGTTGACATAGCTTTATCTCAACCAGCTTCATCAGAAACAAGAAAGTTCATTTTTATGTTAAGGGACAATCAACTACTTAAAAATTTCTTCTTAAGAGAACTCATTAATATTCCAATAATTATGGTAATGGAAGGTAAAAAAAGTTCACTATTTGTATTTGACTTAAAATGGAGATCTATTATTACAAAGATTTTACCTTTCGTTGGTTATAATCTTGATATTAAAAATTTGCAAATCATTAAGCAGGGTAAATTAATTATATATAAAATCTCTGGAAATCAGGATCTTTATTTCTCTATTGTAGAAAATGTGCTTTTGTTTTCTTTTGACATAAAAAACATTGAAAATGCCTACAATAGGCACAAATCAAAAGACAATTTTCTTGAGAAAAAGAGTAAAAAAATCATTCAAAATCTCTCAAAAGACGCAAAAACAAATATAAAGATTCTTATTTCTCCTGAAGACATTGTAAGAGAATTTTCTCCTGATTCAGATATAGCAAACAAATTATTGAAAAAACTGAAATTCATAGAGGAAACAATAGTTGATCTTTTCTTATCAGATGAAAAAATTAACATTAAAGCTGAATTACCCATTTATTCTGACGATGTAATTATACAAAAAATGCTTTCCACAAGATTTAACTATATTAACTCTATAAAATTCATACCAGAAGAAACAAGTCTTATAAGCATTATAAATCTCACCGAGCTTAAAAATCTCATTGAAGTAATGAAAGTTCTCAATATCACAGATATTGATACACCAATTTCAAAAGCAGACGAAGCATTAATGACATTATTCGGAAAAAATCTTGATGAACTTTTATATAGCTGGGTTGGTAGTGAAATAGGAGCTTTTAAAACAATCAACTCAAAAGAAAGCATATTCTTCATAAAAATAAAAAATGATCAAAAACACAAAGAATTTATCAATTCAGTATTCAAAAGTTTGATAATAGAAAATGCAAATCCCATTAAGATGGATGAGATTATTATCAACCAGATAAAAATTGCAGATTTTCTATCTTTTCTTCTTGGCATATTTAATATTAATATTCCCACGGCTTATTATATATCAATTGGAAATTATTTTTTCATTTCTATGGAACCAGATAACTTAAAAGAAATAATCAAAAATTTCAGAAATAAAAAGAATTTCTATGAAGGCAAAATTTTTAAGGAATTATCAAAAAATTCCTCTCTTTACTCTGGATTATGGGCTTACTATAATGCCGAAATCGAAAAACCATTTTTCCTTCAAAAGGATAGTTTACTTGCTACTATTTTAGAAAAATATGGAAATGGACTTATATCAATATCTCAAACAGAGGATAATAATTTAAGACTCAACTTAATAGCATTAAATACCAAAAAAGGTTTATCACGTTATATTGGTTATCCAAAAAATGCAGAAATAGATGTCAATAAGCCTTTATATATAAAAGAATTAAGTGAACCCTACTTTATCTATTCTTATAATGGAATTCTTAAAATGCAAAATCTTGACTTAAAAACCTTATTCACCACAAATTTCAATGAAGACATTGAGTTTATATTTGATGAAAAAAGAACTGTTCAGAGATTCTATGTTTATTTAAAAGATTCTCAAAAACTTATAATTTTTGACGTCAATCAGACCAATTTCTTAGCAAAAGAGATGGAAAATATTGATTCAACATTTACTCCATTTATTTATAAGGATAATCTGTATTATTTCTCAGAAGAAGAGAAAAAATTTTATAAAATTAATCCAAAAAATCTTATGAAAGAAGCGATTTTATTACCTCAAACAGAAGAAACTATTCAGTCAAGACCATTTATCAAAAATGAATACTGGGCATATTATGAACGAGCTTTTGAAGGCAAAGTTTACCTTGCTCAGGATATTAAAATAAAAAATGGCTGGCCAGTCAATATAGATGGTTTAGCAAGTGGTAGCCCTATAATAGTTTTCGACAGAGGATTGATAAAAGTATTCTTTATCACACAGGGTGGAAAATTTTACGGCTGGGACAGTGAAGGTAAGACCTTATTTACGCCGATAGAATTAGATGATAGCTTTTCAGACCAGATTAATGTGGCAAATATAAAAGGAAATCAAATAATCCTTGCACTATCAAAAAATGGAAATATATACTTGTTTGACACTGATGGAAAATTAAAAAATAAGATAAAATTAGAAAACATTGACATAGGGGCAAAAATTTTGATTTATGACATAAATAAAGATGAAAGTGACGAAATTTTTATCTACAACAATCAAAATAAGATTTTAGCATACGGAATTGAAAATGATTCTCTCATTGAACTCGACGGTTTTCCTGTAAAGGGTTATTCAAAACCAGATTTTTATGATATAAACAAGGATGGAAAACTTGAAGTTATCTCGGCTGGAATTGATGGTAAGATTCACATCTATACTTATAAAAAATAGGGCAGGTTTATAAGCCGGGTTCTGTCTTAAGAGAAACATCCATCTTGTTTTTCCTTCACAGGAAAAATCAAGCGGTTTACCCGCATTTCATTGCCATAAAGCTATGGCGAAATGCCTATTCAACCTTGCTTTCCCGGGGGTTTACCTTGCCAATTTGACTTATGTCAAATTGCGGTGGTCTCTTACACCACCTTTTCACCCTTACCCCTCACCATTTTGTCTGTCTAACTTGGTATGACATACAAAATGGTGAGGGGCGGTTTGTTTTCTGTGGTACTTTCCATAGAGCAAATAAATTGCTCCTCCAGATATTCTCTGGCCGGTTGCTTTTCAAAGCCCGGACTTTCCTCCCCTGAAAGTTCAGAGGCGTTTCTCAAACCTGCCTTTTTAATTATAAATATTTTTTTATTTTCTGGCAAATAGGCTGTTGTCCTCAAAAATTTCATTCATTTGAAGAGTTTTTTTGCCTTTTCTTACTTCAAGATATAAGGCAACTTTACCTATGAAACTATGATAGTCAACTATTCCAATGTTGTCTCCCTTCTTTACCTTTTCTCCTCTGTTAACATATACTTCATTAAGATAACCATATACTATTTTGTATTCACCAGATTTTACTATTACTACTTTATCATAGCCATTTATGTGTCCTACATATTCTACTATCCCATCCCTCACTGAATATATAGTAGAAGCCTCTCTTAAGTAAAAAACATAGCCTCTTTTATTTTTAATACAATCTTCAAGTATAGCCTTGCTTTTTAACGGAAATTGCCATATTGAATTATCAACTGCTATATTTATTTTTCTTTCACCAAAGATTTTTAATTTTTCACCAACAAATACAGTTTGATTCTGTTTATTGTTCCATTTCAAAATTTCATCAATTCCAACACCATAACTTCTTGAAATACTATATAAGGTTTCACCACTTGTTACAGTGTGAATTGAGAACTTATCATTCTTGTTGTGGTTAATTTTATCTGATTTATAAAGAGAAACTGGAATTTTAAGTGTTTGGCCTTCATAAATCCGCTCGTCCTTAAGATTATTGAGAATTATGATGTATTTCACATTTATGTTGAATTTTTTAGCTATTGACAAAAGAGAATCTCCACTTAAAACCCTATATTCTTCAATTCTATCTGGAATAAACAAAATCTGCCCCACTTTTAAAACCACTATTTCATTCAACTTCTCTATTAAATCTACACTTACACCAAAATTTTTTGAGATGCTCCATAATGTATCTTTTTCTTTGACTTTATATTGAACAGCAAAAATCTCAGATGAACAAAAAATCAAGACAAAAATAAAAACCCACATTAAAGAATCCCTCATTTCTTTATTTTCGGATAATTATTAAAAAATAAAAAACAAAAAACTAAACTTTTTTTAAATTTTATAGTAAAATATTGTGAAAATTTATAAAGGAGCATTATATTGAATTTTGCAGATTTACACATTCACTCGACTTATTCTGATGGGATGTTGACCCCCGAAGAAATAATTACAAATGTTGTAAATAAATCTTTGCCGGGATTTTCATTGACAGACCATGATACCTTTGAAGGAATAAAATCAATATATGAATACATAAAAAATAAAGATATAAACATTATTTTTATAGCTGGATGTGAATTTTCTTCCTATCATCCAGAAATAGGAGAAGTGCATATACTTGGTTATTTTCGATACAATGATATAAAAAATATTGAAAATTTCACAGAAGAATTTAAGTCTCAAAGGATTGGCAGAGCAAAGAAGATAATAGATTGTCTGAAAGCAAATGGCTACACAATTGATGAAGAAAAAATTTTTGCAAATAGCAAGGTTGTCGGCAGGCTTAATATAGCAAGGGAACTTGTAGAGAGAGGTTTTTTTAAAAATATAACTGAGGCTTTTGATAAGATGCTACGTTCTGGTTCACCCTGTTATGTCAAAAAAAAGGAGGTTTTGCCAGAAACAGTGATAGAAAAAATAACAAAAGCAAATGGCAAGGCTGTCCTTGCTCACCCGACTTTTCTTTCATCAAAAAAATACTGGGAAATTATTCATAAATGGAAGAATCTTGGGCTTTTTGGTATAGAATGTTTTCATCCCAAAATAGATTTTAAACTTGCAAATGAGATTATTGATAATTTTAAAGATGACTTTTTCCTTACTGGAGGAAGTGACTTTCACGGAGATGATGAAAAATTAGAAATAGGTCAATATGGTATAAGTAAAGAAAATTTACTGGAATTTTACGAATATTTTTCCGATAAAAAATAGATAGGAGGATAAAATGCCACCAAAAATTGAAGGCACAATAAACTCAATGATAGGAGAAGGTTCAGTTTTTCAGGGTAAATTTTTTGTTCATGGATCTTTTCAGATCGATGGAAAATTTGAAGGGGAAATAAGAACAGAAGAACACCTTTATGTTGGTGAAACAGGAAAAGTAAAAACAGAAGTAATAAGGGCAAAAAAGATCACAGTTGCAGGGGTTGTTCTTGGAGATATTGAAGCTCTTGAAGAAGTGAGACTTCTCTCAACTGGTAGAGTGCTTGGAAACATAAGTGCTCCTCAGCTTACAATGGAACCCGGTGTGGTTGTAAAAGGTAATATTACCATTACTGCCGGTCAGAAAAAGGATGTTGACAAACTTATTGAAGATTCTTACAATTCCGGCCCAGCTATAAACTTTGACAGCTTCTTTGAAGAAGAAAAGAAAAAAATTGCAGAAATAAAAAAAGAGCCATTAGCAAAGTAATGATAGTAAAAAGTGCAGTTGAAATAGAATACTTAAAAAAGGCTAATAGAATTATTGCAGAGCTATTTGAAATTCTTAAGAAATATATTAAGCCGGGTGTTACAACAAAAGAACTTGATAATATAATAGAAGATTATATTCTTTCAAGGGGGGGTATTCCTTCCTTCAAGGGATATTCCCCCAGTAAGTATTATAAACCCTATCCAGCTTCAAGCTGTATTTCCATAAATGAAGAGGTTATACATGGTATCCCGGGAGATAGAGTTTTAAAAGATGGAGACATTGTAAGCATAGATATAGGTACAAACCTCTCCGGATATTTTGGAGATGCGGCTTATACATATATTGTGGGAGAAAATGTTTCGATAGAAAAACAAAGACTCGTTAATGATACATATCTTGCTTTAATGAAAGCTATTGAAGTAGCAAGAGAAGGAGTTTATCTCAATGAAATAGGTAAAGCCATAAGTTTCTTTCTTACTCCAAGAGGCTATGGTATAGTAAGGGACTATTGTGGACATGGTGTTGGAAAGGCTTTGCATGAAGAGCCTCCTGTCCTTAACTATTATGATCCTAAAAGAAAAGGTCCAAAGCTCAAGAAAGGAATGGTGTTAGCTATAGAACCTATGATAACCTTAGGTACATACAGGGTTAAAACACTTGATGATGGGTGGACAGTTGTAACTCTTGATGGAAAACCTGCCGCACACTGGGAACATTCAATAGTTATAACTGATGGAGAACCAATCATTCTTTCAGTTATTTAAGATGGAGTGTTAAATGGAGTATGATGTAATAGTTGTTGGTAGTGGTATATCTGGAGGACTTGTTTCAATACTACTTGCAAATTATGGATTTTCTGTTTGTCTACTCAATAAATCTGAAAATATATATGAAAGTAATACTTACTATGCTCAAGGAGGAATAGTTTATAGTGGAGAAAATGATTCTCCTGAACTTTTAGCAAAAGATATTGATACAGCCGGTGGTGGAATATGTAATCCAGAAATAGTAAAAATAGTTTCAGAAAACGCTTACCAGCTTGTTAAAGAAATACTCATAGAAAAAATTGGGGTTGAATTTTCAAAAAATCCAGAAGGACTTTTTGACCTTACTGAAGAAGGAGCTCATTCCACAAGAAGAATTTTACATGTTGATGACACAACAGGTAAAAGCATAGAAGAAAAAATCATAGAAAAAATCAAAAACATAAAGAACATAAATGTCCTCAACAATTTTACAGCAATAGACATAATCACCATTGACCACCATACAAAACATAGACTCCGAATGTATAAACCAATCACAGCACTCGGCATATATGCATTAAACAACAAAACAAAAAAAGTCGAAAAGATTGAATCAAAAATTGTAATCCTTGCCACGGGAGGAATGGGACAGATATATCTACACACTACGAACCCTCTTGTAGCAACAGGCGACGGCTATGCAATGTCAGCAAGAGCTGGATGCAGGCTCGTCAATATGGAATACACACAATTTCACCCAACAACACTATACCACCCGGGAGCAAATAACTTTCTTATTTCTGAAGCAGTAAGAGGTGAAGGTGCAATAATACTCAACACAAGAGGAGAAGAATTTATGCACAAATATCATCCTCTTAAAGAACTTGCCCCAAGGGATATAGTAACAAGATCTATCCTTAACGAAATGCTTGAAAATGGTGAAAAATTTGTCTATCTCGATGCCACAAGAATTGGAAAAGAAAAAGTGAAACAAAGATTTCCAAATATCTACAAAAAATGCCTTGAATACGGAATAGATATTTCAGTTGAGCCAATTCCTATCGTGCCAGCCTTTCATTTTTCATGTGGTGGAATACTCACTGACAGCTTCGGAAGAACAAATATAGAAAGACTTTTTGCTGTTGGTGAAGTTGCCTGCACCGGACTACATGGAGCAAACAGACTTGCAAGTACTTCGCTACTTGAGGGAGTCGTATTTGCAAAAAGAATTGCAGATTTTATAAAAGAAAATGCTCAACATTACAAACTGATAGAAAAATATGAAGTTGCTGAGTGGATTGACACTGGTATAATGGAAACTATAGACCCGGCTCTTACAAATCAAGACTGGAACTTGCTTAAGAATATTATGTGGAACTATGTAGGAGCTATAAGAAGTAAAAAGAGACTCCGAAGAGCTATAATTGACTTAAACAATCTTAAGGAAGATATTGAAAATTTCTATAGAGATGCAAAATTAAGCCGAAATATTATTGAACTGCGAAATGCAGTCCAGACAGGGCTCATTGTTGCTCAGCAAGCTCTTGCTAATAGAGAAAGTATAGGTGCACATTACAGGATAGATTGATGTTAAATTTAAGAAGAGTTGATGGTTTTCTACTTTTTATTTTCATATTCCTTATGATTCTTGGAAATTTAACTGTTTATACTTCAAGTTATTTTGTCGCAAAAAGGCTGACTGGAAATCCGTATTATTTTTTTATTAGACAGCTTATATGGACAGTACCTTCCTTTTTAAGTCTCATTTTTTTTGCCAATTATGACTACAACAATTTGAGGAAAATAACCAAACCCATGATACTTTTAACATTTATCTTGCTTATTCTTGTGTTCATACCCGGTATTGGAAAGGAAAGTGGTGGTGCAAGGAGATGGATTAATTTAAGACTATTTGATTTTAATCCATCTGAGTTTGCAAAGTTGTCAATAATAATATACCTATCTCATATACTCACAAAGAAAAAGGGAAAAATTGAAGATTTTACTTTTGGACTTTTACCTCCATTACTCCTTGTTTCTGCAATATTTTTCATCATACTTATGCAATCAGGTTTTTCCACAGCTTCTATTCTTCTTGTTACAGCCTTTCTTATGTTTTTCATAGGAGGGGCATCTTTAACCCATATTTTTTCTATTGGTTTACTCAGTTTGCCTGTCCTTGTATTCTTTATCTGGAAAGTTTCATACAGAATGGCTCGTATTGCCTCATTCTTGAACCCATGGGCAGATCCATTTGGCAAAGGCTATCATCTCATTCAATCAATAAAGGCGTTTGCAAATGGAGGTTTGTTTGGCGTAGGTTTTGGAAATGGGGTTCAAAAAATCTCTGCTCTACCTGCTCCACACACAGATTTCATTTTTTCTGTGATAATAGAAGAATTTGGTTTAATTGGTGGGCTCACTGTAACAGTTATTTATCTTGCAATTTTCATAAGAGGAATGCTAATAGCAAAAAATACGCAGGACAACTTTGGTGCATTACTTGCCTTTGGAATTGTAACCCTCTTTTCTCTACATGCATTTCTTAACATAGCCATTACCACGGGAACAATCCCTCCTACAGGAGTTTCATTACCGTTCCTTAGCTATGGTGGTTCTTCAAGTCTTGTTTTATCTATATCCTGTGGAATTCTTCTTAATATTTCAAAAAATACACCAATCAAGGCAAACAAAAAAGAGATTGAAAAAATTATTCACGAAGGTTTCTAAAAAAACAAAAAATCTTTGCATTTTTTTTAATTTTATATTATCATTTAAAATAAAAGTCAGGGAGGGATTTTTATGAAAATTACGGATATTATTTCGCAAAAGGTTTCTCTTGAAAGCCTTAATGAAAAAAGGGAAGCATCAAAAACCAATTCAAAACTCATCAATTCAATCAATCGAAAAACTGATTCTGTAAATATTCAAAGAAACAAAAACGAAATCAATACTATTTTACAACTACAAAATGAGTTCAGTAAAAATATTGCAAGTCTTAATGGTTTTATAGAAATGGATCAAAAGATAAACGAATTTCAGAAGTTACCAACTAACTTAAAAGATTTTGAAAAGCTATCCCGTGAATTATCTGCCTTAAGTAAATCAGTTAAATTTAATGGAGAAAATGTTATCTCTTATTTAAATACAGACGTTAAGGACGATCAGACATTATATACTCTTAAGATGAATCTTACTAAAGAAATAGAAAGTCTCAAGAATATAGTAGCTAAAGAAAGAAAAGCCATAGCAAGCTATCTTATAAAGAACGAAAATAGAGATGCTATAGCTGGATTTTCTTCTGAAGAGACTGTTAAAAACATAACTCAATTGTTAAATGAAAAAAATATTGCAAATGTTTATAAGCTGAAAAATAATTCAAACAGGTTGCTATCTTAAGTTGAAAATATAAACTTATATATAAAATTTTTTTGTTTATTCATAAAAAGTTGCATTGAAAAGCTGGTTTATTTTTTATAAAACATTTCTAAAATCTATTCATAAAAACCTTTCTCAGGTTGTTTTGCTGTTTTAAAAAAGCTGACAATGGCTATTGATGACTTAGAATATTTCAGAGTTTTCTTTAACTTGTTTTAGATAAGCTAATTTAAACTTTATTTATTGTAAAAATGTTATACATTTAATATTTAAGATAATTTTAAATAATTTGAATAGTTGCTATATCTTGCAAAATTGGAGAAAAAAAATTACAATATCATTCTTGAAAATTATGGTTTATATTTATGAAGGAATAAGGAATAAAATGAAAGAGTTTACAAAAGTCTTAGATCTTTTCCCGTCTGGTATTCCAGAGGATATAGTTTATATAGTTGATAAATTTATAAAAAATAATTATGAAATTTATCTTGTTGGCGGTGCTGTAAGAAATTTAATTCTTTATGGAGATAAAAGATTAGACTGGGATTTTGATTTTACTACAAATGCATTACCAGATGAGGTTATAAAACTTTTTAATAGAGATAAAAAGATTTTTACAGTGCCAACAGGTATAGCTCATGGGACTGTTTCTATTGTGTTTGCAAAAGAAAGCGGAAATGTTGCTTATGAAATAACCACATATAGAACTGAAGATATTTATGAAGATGGGAGACATCCAAAGAAGGTTAATTTTTCAACTTCTCTTCTGGAAGATCTTTCGAGAAGGGATTTTACAATCAATGCTATAGCTTATCAACCTTTTGAAAAAGTTATTGTAGATCCTTTTGATGGAATAAAAGATTTGAAGAAAAAAATAATAAGAACAGTCGGCAATCCCATTGAAAGATTCAGTGAGGATGGTTTAAGGCCTATAAGAGCCTGTCGAATAGCGGCACAACTTGATTTTGAGATTGAAAAGGAAACATTTGAAGCAATCAGTAAAACACTTGAAATAACAAGAAAAGTTTCAATGGAAAGAGTTCGTGAAGAGCTTATGAAGTTACTTAAAACCTCTGACAAGCCTTCCAAAGGTATAGAGCTTATGAGACAATCTGGTATTCTTGAGATTTTTATGCCAGAACTTCTTGAAGGATATAATATAGAACAAAATGAATTTCATAAATATGATATTTATTATCACAATTTGTATTCCTGTGATGCAGTTATAAAAGAAAAACCACTTGTAAGATTGGCGGCACTTTTGCATGATATTGGAAAAGCGAGAGCAAAAAATTTTGCTATGAAGAATGGAATAGGAAATGTTTTTTACAACCATGAGGTTATAGGTGAAAGGATAACAGAAAAAATAATGAAAAGACTGAAATTCAGTAATTCTGATATAAATTACGTCAAAAAACTTGTTAGACTTCATATGTTTTACTACACAGAAGAATGGACTGATGGAGCTGTAAGGAGGTTTTTAAGAAAATTTGATGGAGATGAAAATTTTTTAAAAGATCTTTTTGAGTTAAGAAAAGGCGATAGACTTGGCAGTGGGATGAAGGACAAAGATGCAGAAATACTTGACAAGTTCAAAAAAAGAATTGCCAAGATTATAGAAGAAGACAATGCATTAAAGGTTACAGATCTTGACATAAATGGGCATGAGATAATGGAAAAATTCAACATTCCACCATCAAAAACAATAGGAGAAATGCTTGAATATATGCTTGAAAAGGTGCTTGACAATCCAGAGCTTAATAAAAAGGAAAAACTTTTTGAAATTGGAAAAGAATTTTTAGAAAAAGAAGGTAAGTTATGAAAAAGGTTTATGTTTTTTTATTGTTTTTAGTTAATTTATCTTTTTCTGCTACTACGATGGATTTTATAACGAATGAACTTGCGGCTTTACGAAATACAAGAGAAGGTATAATGAAGCTACTTAATATTCTTTCAAATGACTATAGAACAAACTCAAATTCTTATGATTTAAACTGGCAACTTTCTGCTATGACATATTTTTATGGTGATTATTATGTTAATGATAATGAGACAAAGAAAAGGGTGTTTGAGACAGCGATGAAATTTGGTAAAAGAGCTGTTGAACTTAATCCTAAAGGACCAGATGGACACTACTGGCTTGGAATAGCTTATGCCAAATGGAGTGAAGCAAACGGCATACTATCAAGCCTTTTTTATGCTGATGACGTGCTTGAGGAAATGACAAGAACCATAGAGTTGCAACCTGATTTTCTCTGGGGGCTTGCACTTGCTGTGAGGTCAAGGGTTTATAGTGTTGCTCCTGGCTGGCCAATAAGTGTGGGAGATAGAAAAAAAGCTTATATAGATATTTATCAAGCACTTAAGTATGGACCAACTTACAGGCTGAATTATAAATTCTATGCTGAAATTTTGATAGATGATGGCAAACTTAAAGAGGCAAAGGAAGTTATAGAAAAGGCACTTGCTTTTCCACTTGATAAGAGAATCCCACTTGAAGAAGAAAAGACAATTAAAGAACTTAATGATTTAATGAAAAAGGTAGTAAGGTGATGTTATTTTTTCTTTGGAAGATTTGCCTGTTTTGCTTTTTTTAATTCTTCTTCTTTTTTCTTTATGTCCATTTCGAGTTTTTCTTTCCATTTTTCTATGGTTTTTTTGTTGTCCTGAGCAATTTCCTGTTCATTGAGAATGATGTTTATTCTTACAAGTAAGTTTAATAAATCTATTCCTTTGTTCATATCGGCTATATCTCTTGTGCTTAACTCATACTTTGTTCTATATTTTTGAGCTGCGAAATCAATAATTTTTTTCTCAAACATTATAATCTCGTTTATTTCCTGATAGTATTGATAAGTAGGATCAAACATTTTGTTTACATATTCTTTGAAATTTATTATATTTTTACCTAAAACGGCAAGTTTACCATAAAGTTCTACGAATGTCCACTTCCATTTTGAACTTTCTCCTTCAGCATATTCAACTAAAGCTATAGAGTATTCAAATTTTTTTAAGATATGGAGAATTCTTTTTGGTGTTAAAAGCGAGAATTGTTTTATTATTTCTTCATTTTCTGTAAGGGAGCTATCGACAACTGTTCCAAATATCATTTCAAATAATTTCAGTGCCTGATATATATTTTTTCTTGAGGTAGAAAGGTAAAGGTCATTTTTTATTTCCATTATTTGGACACTGTATTCATTCATTTTGCAATATAAAGGAACTGTATCAAGATATAGAATAGCTGCAGCAATTTTTTTATAATTCGAGGTAAGATCCTTGCTTCTTATTCCTTCTCTTTCAATTTTTTGAGCTTTTTTTTGTATTGCATCGACCTGATCTTTTAAATCTTTCACTATGGCATTATAGGCTTCTTTTTTTTCTTTCGGGATCTGTTTTAATGGCATAAAAAACTCTCAAATATTTTTACATTTCTTAAACTACATATTATATTATTTATCGGAAAAAAATATCAAGAAACATAAGGGGAAAAGATTGGAGAATAAATTTTTTTATAAATTTCTTGAAAATATTACAAGACTTGATGCAGACAATATAAAAAATATACTTGAAACCTTTGAAACAGAGAGAACTATTTTTAAAAAAATTCTTGATATTCTTGATGATGCATTTATTGTTATGGATAGTGAAAAAATTTTTTATATGAATCATAAGGCAAAAATATTAATGATTACGCCAAATATAAAATTACCTATTTCTTTTGAAGATGCATATAGATTTTTTGGAAATAGAACGTTGTATGACTTTTTAAGTATTATAAAAAATAAAGAAGGTTATGAGAAAACAGAATTGATAGAGCATGGTAAAGAAGATAGATTTTATGAAATTGAGAAATTTTTTCTCGAAGATATATACTTTATTATCAAAATAAAGGATATGACAGAAACAAAAAAAATAGAATTACAACTCAAGAATATAGAATCAATATCAGCTTTAAATACCCTTGCAGCAGGTGTGGCTCACGAAATTAAAAATCCACTTACAGCGATAGATTTGCACACTCAAATAATACTCAAAAGAATCAAAAATGGACTTGAAGTTCCAGATGAGGTTATTGAATATATTAAAACTATAGATGAAGAACAAAAACGACTTGGGAAAATTGTCAACGACTTTCTTATTACAAGCAGAAAAAGAGAACTCAAACTTTCACTTGAGTCAATAAATTCTATAATAGACGAAGTCCTTGAATTATTAAAACCAGAGATTGAAGAAAATAATATAGAACTCATAAAAGATTATGAAAAAATACCAGACATCTTTGTTGATAAAGATTACCTTAAACAGGCAATTATTAATGTTTTTAAAAATTCAATAGAAGCATTACAAACAAAACAAGCAGATAGAAACATACAAATCAAAACCTTTTATGACAAAAATACAGATTCTATAGGCATAAAAATTACTGATAATGGGACAGGAATAGAACAGGATAAACTACAGAAAATATTTGAACCTTACTATACTACAAAGGATTACGGAACTGGACTTGGTTTGACAATAGTTTATAAGGTAATAAAAGAACATGGCGGTGATATAAAAGTAGAAAGCCAGAAAGATAAATGGACTTCATTTACCATATACCTTCCAATCACCAGGGGAGCAAAACTTATAAAATAATCCTACCAAAAGTAGGATTAAAATCAACCTAAAGTAGGATAAAATACTAACCAAAAGTTTATTCCATTTTTATTAAAGTTAAAGTAATATCTATACTATACGTTAAAGGAGGTGCCTATGAAAGGCTTTTTGAAAAGATTTTTATTTTTTCAGTTTGTATTGTTAATGATAACCTACTCCTGTTCTTTTACTCCGCAGGTTGAGACTTCGACAGAGAAGGAGTCTTCGGTATTAACAAAACCAACTTATCCATCTAATTCCTGGGTTGCAAAATACGGAAGGTTGTCCGTGAGTGGGAATAAGATAGTGGATAAGAATGGTAATGCTGTCCAGCTTCGCGGTATGAGTCTCTTCTGGAGTAATCCAAATTGGGGTGGAGAGAAGTTTTATAATTCTTCTGTAGTGAATAATCTTGCCGACACCTGGAATGCTAATATCATAAGAGCCGCAATGGGTGTAGAAAATGGAGGATACTTAACAACCCCAACTACTGAAAAGCAAAAAGTCCAGACTGTTGTTGATGCAGCTACAGCCAAAGGAATTTATGTAGTAATTGATTGGCACGCACACGATGTTCATACAACTGAAGCTGTGTCATTTTTCAGTGAAATGGCACAGCTTTATAAAGACTACGATAACGTAATATTTGAAATTTATAATGAGCCAGATTATGAAAGCTGGGCAACTGTTAAACAGTATGCATTGCAGGTTATACAGGCTATAAGAAGCAAAGGAGCAAATCAGCTTATTGTAGTAGGAACACCTACATGGTCACAGGATGTTGATGTGGCTGCAAATGATCCTATAACAGGCTATTCAAACATAGCTTATACACTTCATTTCTATGCAGGCACACACAAGCAATTTTTAAGAGATAAAGCTGTCACTGCTATGAACAAAGGGCTTGCATTGTTTGTAACCGAATGGGGAACATGTGATGCAAGTGGTAATGGTGGACTTGATTTAACAGAATCACAGGTCTGGATTAACTTTATGGATCAGTATAAGTTATCATGGTGTAACTGGTCTTTAAATGACAAAGCCGAGACCGCTTCAGCATTAATACCAGGTGCAAGTACTACAGGACCATGGCCAGATTCTCAACTTACAGAGTCTGGTAAGTTTGTAAAATCAAAGATTCTTCTTAACGGGACACCAGGTAGCTCAAGCAGTATAAGTTCAAGCTCTTCAGTATCAAGTAGTTCAGTTTCCTCATCGAGCTCTGTAAGTTCGAGTTCTTCTGTATCATCAAGCTCAAGCATAGTAAGCAGTAGCTCAAGTTCATCTTCTTCCGTTGCTTACGTCGATATAACTTTGCCATTCAGTTTCGATGGTGCTGGAACAAAATACTGGAGAACTTCAGGTAGTATTACCTATATCAACTCATGGAATGTAGATAGTCTCATCGTAAACGGTGTTGAATATAAAAATGTATATGTCAGTGGAAGTAGCCTTCCGGCAAAGCAGAATGGATATTACTATATAACTTATAAAGGTTCTGTCGGCTGGAGTCATGTTGAAATTGTTGGAGTAAATACATCATCTTCAAGTGTAAGTTCATCTTCAAGCAGTTCATCGAGTGTTGTAAGTAGCTCGTCTTCAGTTAGCTCAAGTAGTTCATCTATAGTAAGTTCAAGTTCTTCTTCTATAAGTTCATCTTCAAGTGTTTCATCCTCAAGCTCAAGTTCAAGCAGTGTAACATATGTTGACAAGACAGCACCATTCAGCTTTGATGGGGCAGGGACATACTACTTCAGAATGACAAGTATTCCAAATTATATTAACTCATGGAATCTTGATAGCCTTGTTATAAATGGAGTAGAGTTAAAGAATGTTTGGGTAGGAGCAGGCAATTTACCTCCTAAACAGAATGGTTATTACTACATAACTTACAAAGGCTCATTCTCGTGGAGTCATTTTGAAGCTAAATAAAAAAAGGGTGTCGTAAGACACCCTTTTTTCTTTGACATAAAGGTGGCTTTTTTTTATAATTAATTAATATAAAATTGTAGAGGTAATTATGAAATTAAACATTAAAAACGAAAGATTATCAAAATGGATAAAAGAAGTAATAGATCTTTGTAAACCAGATAATGTTTATCTTTGTGATGGTTCAGATGAAGAAAATCAAAGATTACTTGACGAAATGGTTAACACTGGACTTGCTATAAAACTCAACCAAAATAAAAAGCCAAATAGTTATCTATTCAGGTCGGATCCGAGTGATGTAGCAAGGGTAGAAAACAGAACTTTTATTGCTTCAAGAAATAAAGATGATGCGGGCCCAACAAACAATTGGATTGCACCAGATGAACTAAAAGCTACAATGACAAAATTATATGATGGTTGCATGAAAGGAAGAACTATGTATATTATTCCCTTTTCAATGGGTCCTATTGGTTCACCTATTTCTAAGATAGGAGTTGAGATAACAGATTCGCCATACGTTGTAGTTAATATGAGAATAATGACAAGAATAGGTTCAAAGGTACTTGAAAAACTTGGAAATGATGGAGATTTTGTTCCCTGTCTTCATTCTGTTGGAAAACCGTTAAAAGATGGTGAAAGTGATAATGGTAAATGGCCATGTGCACCGCTTGAACAAAAATACATTTCTCATTTCCCAGAAGAAAGATTAATTTGGTCTTATGGTTCAGGATATGGCGGTAACGCTCTTCTCGGCAAGAAATGTTTTGCTTTAAGGATTGCTTCTGTTCAGGCAAGAGATGAAGGGTGGCTTGCAGAACATATGCTTATTTTGAAAATAACTAATCCAGAAGGTAAAGTAAAATATTTTGCGGCTGCATTTCCTTCTGCTTGTGGAAAAACTAACCTTGCAATGCTCATACCAACTATTCCTGGTTGGAAAGTGGAAACTATTGGAGATGATATTGCCTGGATGAAATTTGGTTCGGACGGAAGATTATATGCTATAAATCCAGAAGCTGGATTTTTTGGTGTAGCTCCCGGAACCTCATTGGAATCCAACCCAAATGCAATGAAAACTATATCAAAAAATACAATTTTTACAAATGTAGCTTTAACGGAAGACGGAGACGTCTGGTGGGAAGGAATAGGTTATAACCCGCAAGGTAAACTTATAGACTGGCTGGGGAATAAATGGGAATATGGAAAATCTAATGCTCCTGCTGCCCATCCAAATGCAAGATTTACAGCTCCTGCCTCTCAATGTCCTTCAATAGCAAAGGAGTGGGAAGATCCAAAAGGAGTTCCTATTTCTGCAATAATATTTGGGGGTAGAAGACCATCAACTATACCTCTTGTATATCAGGCAAGAAATTGGGAACATGGTGTATTTATTGGTTCTGTTGTTGGTTCAGAAGTTACGGCAGCTGCACTTGATCTTAAGGCCGGAACAATAAGGAGAGATCCTTTTGCAATGCTTCCTTTTTGTGGATATCATATGGGAGATTATTTTAAACATTGGATAAAAATAGGTAAGAGAACTTCCGAAGATAAATTACCCAAAATATTTAACGTCAATTGGTTCAGAAAGACCCAAGATGGTAGATGGTTATGGCCAGGTTTTGGTGAAAACAGTAGAGTTTTAGCCTGGATTTTTGATAGATGTGATGGAAATGGAAAAACAATTGAAACACCTATAGGCTATCTTCCTACACTTGATGCAATAGAGCCTCCTGTGAGTGTTTCAAATGAAGATATGAAAGAATTATTAAAGATTGATAAAAATGGCTGGTTAAAAGAAGTTGAACTTATAGAGGATCATTATAAAACATTTGGTTCTAAATTACCAGTAGAATTAAACGAACAATTAAGGTTACTTAAAGAAAGACTTAATAATTATTAGTTTATTATGGATAAAAAAATAATATTAATTGATGGTAGCGGGCTTCTTTATAGAGCCTATTATGCCTTTATATCGAGGCCTCTTACAACAACAAAAGGCGAAAACACATCCGCGATTTTTGGATTTTTCAAGGTACTTTCTCAAATTATGAGAGATTTATCCCCTGATGCAATGCTTGTGGCTTTTGATAGGACACGTGCAACATTCAGGCAGAAAATTTATCCACTATACAAAGCTCAAAGACAGGAAACTCCACCAGATCTTAAGTCTCAAATTCCAGTTATAATAGATCTTTTGAATAAAATGGGAATTAAAACCATAGAAATGGATGATTATGAGGCTGATGATATCATAGGAACAATAGCTGAAAAATCAAAAGCTGATTTTAAACCATACATTGTTTCAGGTGATAAAGATTTAATGCAACTTGTTGATGATAAAATAAGAATCTTAAAACCTGAGAAAGGTATCAATATTATAAATTCTCTTGATGTGGAAGGAGTTAAAAACACTTTTGGTGTGTATCCAGAACAAATTCCTGATTATCTTGGAATTGTTGGAGATTCTTCTGACAATATTCCAGGAATAAAGGGAATTGGTGAGAAAGGAGCAGTGAAATTGCTCAATGAATTTAAAAACCTTGAAGAGATTTATGAAAACATTGACAAAATTCAGGGTGCAATAAAAACAAAACTTATAGAAGGCAA
This sequence comes from Brevinematales bacterium, assembly GCA_037479045.1. Classification (GTDB taxonomy): domain Bacteria; phylum Spirochaetota; class Brevinematia; order Brevinematales; family JAOACQ01; genus JAOACQ01. The sequence goes on from JBBFLL010000001.1 coordinate 18,963, forward strand.
AGAAAGTGCTTTCTTAAGCAAAAATCTTGCTACGATAAGAAAAGATTTAGACTTGCATTTTTCTTTTGAAGATTTTAAAGTCAGATGGAATGATTTATTAAATTCTGAAGTTATAAAAGAATTTGAGCGTTATGAGCTTTATTCTCTCATTCAGGATATGAAAAAGTTTAATCAGGGGGAAGAATTATTATTGTTTGATAGAGAAGAAATAATAAAGAATGAGGAATTGACTGGGAATTATAAACTTATTCTTACAAAGAAAGAATTGTTTGAAGTTATAGAAAAGATTAAAAAGAATGGTTTTGTTTCTATAGACACTGAGACAACAGCTCCCAATCCATTCCTGTGCGAACTAATTGGAATTTCTGTTGCAATTAAAACAAATGAAGCATTTTTCATCCCTGTCAGTTATTGCTGTAGTCAGGAGTTTGACTTAAATTTTGTAACTCAAAATTTGAAACCTTTACTTGAAGATGAAAAAATTAAAAAAATTGGTCAAAACTTAAAGTTTGAGTGGGAAGTATTTTCTAACTTTGATATAGATATGGAAGGTATTTATTTTGATACTATGATTGCGGCATACCTTATCAATCCGACAAGAACACACAACAATCTTGAGTCTTTAATTCTTGAATACTTAAACCTTAAGAAAGATACATATACAGAAACACTTAAGAAATCAAACAAAGGAAAAGAAAATACTCTTCTTGATATCGATATTGACAAACTTGTGAAATATGCCTGTGGAGATGCTGATGCGGCTTTGAGGCTTTATGAAAAACTTAAACCCATTTTAGAGAAAGAAAAACTTGAAAAAGTATTTTATGATATTGAAATACCTTTGATAAGAGTTCTTGCAAAAATTGAAAAAAATGGAGTTAAAATTGATAGAAACCTTATGGAACAAATGTCAAGAGAAGTTCAAAAGGAGCTTGAGAAACTTGAAGATAGTATATTTGAAATGGCTGGAGAAAAGTTCAACATACAATCTTCTATTCAACTTGCAAAAATTCTTTTTGAGAAACTTGGACTTGAGCCAGTCAAGTTTACTGAAAAAGGTAAACCTTCAACAGATGAAGAGGTGCTTGCAACACTTGCAGTTGAACATGATTTACCCAGAGAAATTTTAAAATTCAGAACATTTGCCAAACTTAAAAACACCTATCTTGATTCTTTACCAGAGCTTATTAATCCTAAAACAAATAGAGTTCATACAAGTTTTAATCAAACTGTTACAGCCACAGGGCGTCTATCTTCAAGCGAACCAAACCTTCAGAATATACCAATAAGGGACGAAATAGGTAGAAAAGTAAGAATGGGTTTTGTCCCTGAAGATGGAAATATACTTATCAGTGCTGATTATTCACAGATAGAATTAAGGGTGCTTGCTCATTTTTCTCAAGATGAGGCATTGGTTGAGGCTTTTAAGAGTGGAAAGGATATTCATAGACATACGGCTTCAATAATTTTTAAATGTTCAGAAGAGGAAGTGACAGAAGAAATGAGAAGACGGGCTAAATCAGTTAATTTTGGTATTATTTACGGGCTACAGGCTTTTGGGCTTTCAAAACAACTTGGTATTCCAGTTAATGAGGCAAAGAGTTTCATAGAGAGTTATTTTGAAAGTTTTCCAAAAGTGAAAAACTTTGTAAAAGAAGTTATTGAGGAAGTGAAAGAATCAGGTGAAGTAAGAACTCTATATGGAAGAAGAAGAGTTTTTCCTGATTTATATAAAAAATCTATTCAGGATAATTTGTATCTATCCGCATCTCAAAGGATGGCATTAAACACGAAAATTCAGGGGACAGCGGCCGACATAATAAAAATTGCAATGATTGAACTTGACAAAAAATTGCCAGAAAATGCAAAGATAATTCTTCAGATTCATGATGAACTATTGATAGAATGCCCAGAAAATATTTTTGAGGAAGTAAAAAAAATAGTTAAAGTTGTAATGGAAAATTGTTGCAATTTGAATGTTCCTTTGACAGTTGATATAGGTTATGGGAAAAACTGGAGTGAGGCTCACTGATGGAAAAACTTAAGGGTATAATTTTTGATCTTGATGGAACTTTACTTGATACAATTGAAGATATTTCAAATGCTGTGAATAGTGCACTTATAGAATATGGTCTTAAACCTCACAAGATAGAAGATTACAAGTATTTTGTGGGTGATGGTATTGAACAACTTGTAGAAAGAGCCTTAGGTAAAGAAATAAAAAAAGAAAAATTCAACGAAATTTTTTCAAAAATTAAAGAAAACTATGGCAAAAACTGGAATATAAAAACAAAACCTTACCCATATATTCCTGAAATGTTAGATGAATTGAAAAAAAAGAATGTAAAAATGGCGGTCGTTTCAAATAAGCCTCATAAGTTTACTGAACTCACAATAAAATATTATTTCGGTAGAAAATACTTTGACCCTATCTATGGAGCAAGTGAAAACTATCCAAAAAAACCTGATCCTTTTCTTGCATATAAAGTACTTGAAAATTTCAATCTCAGCCAGAATGAGGTAGCTTATCTTGGAGATTCAAATACAGACGTTCTTTTTGCAAAGAATGCTGGTATTTTACCTCTCGGTGCGGCATGGGGCTTCAGGGGAGTAAAAGAGCTTGAAGAAAATGGGGCTCAATATATAATTCAAAATCCTCTCGAAATATTAGAATTCTTTTAATTTTTTCTCAAGTTCTTCTGCGATAATTTGTGGCATTTTGGGTTCAACAAAACCTATGGTTCCAATAGAAAGAAAACTTGCTCCCGCAAGCATAAATTCTATAGCGTCTTCTACCGAAGAAATTCCTCCACTCGCAATGACTGGAATTTTTACTTTTTCGCAAACCCTGTATACATTCCATAAAGCCATTGGTTTAACAGCAGGACCAGAAAAACCAGCCACTTTGTTTTTGAAATAAAAGTTTCTGGTTTTAATATCTATTTTTGTTCCATAAAATGTATTGGAAATTGTTACTGCATCTGCTCCATTTTCTTCGGCAATAATAGAATTTGTAATAAAATCATTTGAAGGGCTTAATTTCACTGTGAAAGGCTTTTTTGAACATTTTTTTGCTATTTTTACTATTTTTTCTACCATTTTTCTATTTGAATCAAACGTTTTTCCACCCTCATGAACGTTTGGACAGCTTAAGTTCAGCTCAAACATTGAGATGCCTTTTATTTCAGAAAATTTTTCAATCATTTCTTTAAAGTCTTTTTCTCCATCACCTGCAAGACTGAAAATTATATTTGTCGGATATTCACCTAAATAATCTTTTTCTATCAAAGAATTATATACCCTTTCAAAACCATCATTTTCAAGACCTATAGAATTTAAAAGTCCTCCCGTAACTTCAAGAATTCTTGGCTGAGGATTTCCCTTTCTTGGTGAGTAAGTAATTGTTTTTAAGGTTATACCACCTATCTTTGAAAAATCAATAAAATCCTTGTATTCTTCAAAACCAGATGTCCCTGATGCTGTTAAAACTGGATTTCTGAAAGAGAGATTAGCTATCTTAAGATTTTTTTTAATTTCCATAAACATCTCTTTTGTCAATGATTCTTTTTGCCTTACCCTGACTCCTTTCTATCGTCTTTGGCTCTACAAGTTTGATTTTGACCTTAAGTCCAAGAATGGTAAACAATTTGTCAACAATTTTGTTTTCAAGTTCTACAAGTTTTTTCATCTCGTCAAAGAAGATGGAATCAACAACTTCAACCCATACCTCAAGGAAATCAACATTATCTTTTCTGTCTACTATTATCTGATAGTGTGGAGCAACACCTTCAACCTCAAGCAAAACTTCTTCAATCTGAGATGGAAATACATTGACACCTCTTACTATAAGCATATCATCTGTTCTACCCATTATTTTCATTATTCTTGCTGTTGTTCTACCACACTTGCAGGGTTCATAATTCAATCGTGATAGGTCACCTGTTCTATATCTTAAAAGTGGAAGAGCTTCTTTCTCAAGAGGGGTTATTACAAGTTCTCCTTTTTCTCCTTCTTTAACCCACTCACCTGTTTCTGGATTTATAACTTCAACAAAGAAGAAGTCTTCATTTATGTGCATACCGTTCTTTTCAAGACATTCTCCAGCTACTCCCGGCCCAATTAGTTCAGACATTCCATAGTTATCTGTTGCAATAATATTTAATTTCTTTTCTATCTCTTTTCTTATAGATTCACTCCAAGGTTCTGCACCAAATAAGCCATATTTTAACTTTAAATCTTTTTCTGGAGAAAGTCCCATTTCATTAACTACGTCGGCTATATGAAGTGCATAAGATGGTGTGCAGACAAGAACAGTTGCACCAAAATCCTGCATAAGCTGAACCTGTCTTTTTGTATTACCACTTGATGCTGGAACAATGGTAGCTCCTATCTTTTCAAGCCCATAGTGTAGTCCAAAACCTCCTGTGAAAAGACCATATCCAAAGGCTATCTGTGCAATATCGTTTTCTGTTACTCCCGCTGCACTTGCAATTCTTGCAACCATTTCTGCCCAGTTTTCAAGGTCTTTTCTTGTGTATCCTACTACTGTAGATTTGCCGGTTGTGCCGCTTGAAGCATGTATTCTTACAACCTTTGAGAGAGGAGTGGCAAACAATCCAAAAGGATAATTATCTCTTAAATCGCTTTTTTTTGTAAAGGGAAGTTTCTTTATATCTTCAAGAGATTTTATATCCTCTGGACAAATTTTAAGTTCATCCATTTTTTTTCTATAGAATGGGACATTTTCATAAACATATTTAACATTTCTTTTTAATTTTTCGAGCTGTAATTCTTTTAATTTTTTTCTTTCGATTTGTTCAACTTCTTTATTCCAGATAGGCATATCTTCTCCTCAAAAATTCATTCTATTATTTTATTACAAAATCGTTTTTTTTTCAATCAGAAAATTAAACTTGTTGACAAATGCTCTCAATTATAATAAAATTTTAAGAAGGTTGTTTTATATGGAAATTGAAAAATATATTTTACCATTTTCATTACTTGCTGGTGGAATAGTTGTTGGCTTTATTTTTGAAAAGATTATTTTAAAAATGCTTGGTAAATTGGCTTCAAAAACAAGCTGGCAGGGCGATGATATAATAATTAATGCCTTTAAAGGCTGGATAGTTTTTCTTTTTATCATTCTTGGAACTTATCTTGCCATTTTAAACCTTAATCTGAATGAAAAATTACTTGAATTAATTAAAAAAATGTTAATGATTTCAGCAATTTTTGCTGGAACAATGGTTGTCTCAAAAATTGCCACTGGATTTGTTAATCTATATCAGGAAAGAATAAAAGACGTTTTACCAAAAGCCACGTTGTTTTCTTCTCTCACGCGATTTTTTATTTTATTACTTGGTGGAATAATAATACTACAATCTCTCGGAATTTCTATCTCTCCAATACTTGCAGGTCTTGGTGTTGGGGGACTTGCTGTAGCTTTGGCTCTTCAGGATACTTTATCAAACTTATTTTCTGGCTTACAAATCATAGTTTCAAGACAGATAAAGACCGGAGACTATATAAGGCTTGAAAGTGGTGAAGAAGGATATGTTGTTGACATAAACTGGAGAAATACAACTATAAGAGAAATAAAAAACAATCAAATAATAATTCCTAATTCAAAATTATCCCAATCAATTATAAAAAATTTTTACCTACCAGAAAAAGAGCTTGTTGTAATAGTTGAAGTTGGGGTAAGTTATGATAGTGACCTCGAAAAAGTAGAAAAAGTTACCATTGAAGTTGCAAGAGAAGTCTTATCCCATCTTGGAGTAAACAATTTTGAACCTTATATACGTTATCATACCTTTGCTGATTTCAGCATAAATTTTAATGTAATTTTGAGAGCTAAGGAATTTGGGGATCAATTCCTTGTAAAACACGAATTTATAAAAAAACTTCACAAACGTTATAAAGAAGAACAAATCGAAATACCATTCCCTATCCGTACAGTATATATAAAAAAAGAATAAATATCATTTATAAAAAAATATTTGACTGTGTGAGATTGCATAAGTTAAACTAATTAAAATATTTTTTTAAGTTAAACAAAAAATTTTCTAATCTTTTATTTTAAAATTTCCGATAAAATTTCTACTTTTTTGTTTAAATCTTTTTCCAAAAAATATTCTTACTAACTTAAATCTTGTTAATTTCAAAATTAAATATTTTTAAAAAAATTTTTTTTTGTTATAAAATTATCAAATTTTCGCTAATTTTTTATATTGCATAGAATTATAAAAAATTTAAAAAAACAGTATAATAATGACAAATGTATTATATATAGATAGAGAGAAAATTTTTTATAGGAGGTTTATATGGTAAATTTTTCAGTACTTTCTGAAAAACAAATCAGGAAGGAAGTTTATGACCTCAGAATGAATGGGGTAGAAAAATATGCCAACACTAATAGGGAACGAAAAGATGAAATTCCGGGGTATAACATAATCAGTGTGACAGACTTACTTAATTTTTTGACTGTAAATGATTTTATGAATGGCATAGCTAATAAGTATAACTTTAAAATGTTTAACAACAGCTTGCCGTTAAGTATCATTTATTTCTTTCCAGCAGTATTTTTTAAAGCAAAAGAGCACGAAGAAATGTTGTTAAAAAGGCTTGAAGAACTTGATTATCGTTGTCCTGTTTGTGGTGAAAGATATGAAATTAAAGATTTTTACTCTTTTCCTATTTTTAAGTTTAATATTACAGTTTTTGAGAAAGAATTAAACAAGAAAAGTGGTGAAGAATTGATTGACCTCTTTGCTGTAATTAATCTTTCTGAAATTTCTCCTATTTGTTATAATTGTTTGTCCTTTGCTCACCCTGAACTTATTGGAATTATTTCAGATGAAAGACTATCTATCGAAAGAGGAAGAGAACAATTCAAAAAAGTTCATAAAGACAATCCAGATGCTATAGAAAACATGCTTTTATATGATACTCTTGTGGGATATAAGAGAAATATTCTTGATAAAATCAATTTCTTTTTAAATCCAGATGTCTATATTGATTTTGTTGACTTTGCAAATCTTGAAAAAATTGGGGCTTCATATAGACGAACAAATTTTTCTGAAATGTTAGAGAATTTGTTTAAATAAACTAAAAGGAGGTTTCGATAAATTTATCGAAACCTCCTCAATTTTTGAAAAGTATTGGAAGATATTAAATCTTAAGAAATTCCTTAGCTTTATTCAAAGCACCATCAATATCTTTAAAAATATTTTCTTTGCCTATTTTATCATCTAATCCGCTTTTTATGAATAAATCAAGTGGTTGGGCATGAATACCAGAAATAATAAGTTTAATTTTTTTTGCTTTACATTTCTTGTGTAAATCTTCTATTACAGATAAGCCTGTAGCATCTATTGCATAAACATTTCTCATTCTGAGAATTAAAACCTTTGTTTTTTTACCGAGTTCCTTTAACTGGCTTTTAAAGGTTTCTGCTGCCCCAAAAAATAAAGTTCCCTGTATTTCAAAAACCTCAATCCCAACAGGAATATTTCTTTTAAGGATTGATTGTTCATCATCTGGATTTTCTTCTTCTTCAAGTTCTTCTCTCCAATTTTTCACCTGAGTTACATTAGCCATTCTATACATAAACAGTAAAGCCGAAATTACAATACCAACCTCTATTGCTACTGTTAAGTCAACTAAAATAGTAAGTAAAAATGTAGTTAGTAATATTGTTATATCAGATTTTGTTGTTTTAAAAATAGAAATAAAAGAATTATACTCGCTCATATTTATTGCTACTTTTATCAGAATAGCCGAAAGAGTGGCAAGTGGTATTAAAACTGCAAGTTTTCCAAATATTAACATTATTAATAATAAAGTTATAGCGTGGATAATTCCTGCCACTGGAGTCCTTCCACCATTTTTAATATTTGTCGCAGTTCTTGCAATTGCACCAGTTGCTGGAATACCACCAAAGATTGGAGAAGCTATATTTGCTACACCTTGAGCTATAAGCTCCATATTTGATCTATGTCTTGTGCCAAGCATTCCATCAGCAACAACTGCGGAAAGTAAACTCTCTATACCAGCAAGAAGAGCTATTGTGAGACCGGGTGAAAACATCTTTTGAATTAATTCAATCGATATAGATGGCAATTTTGGAGCTGGTAACATATTTGGGACACTTCCATATTTTGAACCAATTGTTTCGACAGGTAAATTAAAAATCTTTACAATTAATGTGGTAAGAATTATAGCTATAAGAGAGCCCGGTATTTTATCTGTAATCTTTGGCCATATTTCTATAATTAATAAAGAAATAATACCAATTAAAAGGGCATATAAATTTATTGTATTTAAGTGTAAAAAATAGGCTTCAATTTTACCAATAAACTTAACAGGGACATTTTGTATTGATAGTCCTAAAAAATCCTTGATCTGAGTAAAGAATATGATGACAGCTATACCAGAAGTAAACCCTATGGTAACTGGACGTGGTATAAATCTTATTACTGTTCCAAGTCTTAAAAATCCCATCAGAATGAGTAGAAAACCTGCTATAAGTGTTGCAGTAGCAAGCCCATCATATCCATAATTCTGAACAATAGAAGCAACTATAACCACAAATGCTCCAGTAGGACCACCTATTTGAACACGACTTCCACCAAGAAGTGAAATGATAAATCCGGCTACTATAGCGGTATATAATCCCTGTTCTGGTTTTACACCAGAAGCTATACCAAAAGCAATTGCAAGAGGTAAAGCTACAATTCCAACTATTACACCGGCAGATAGGTCTTTTAAAAATTGATTGAGACTGTATCCTTCTTTAAGAACAGTCATTATTTTTGGTTTCAATGAGTTGTGCATATAAAAACCCCCAAATTTATATTTTAACATATTATTCTATAACTGTCAAATAATTAACAATGAAATTAATTATTTTTATACAAAATATATAGTTAATATGTGAAATGATTTTTTGTATTTTATTTACAAAACTTTACGAAAAGTTTAAAAATTTTTTTTGGAAAAATAAAAAATCTGTGGTATATTATAATTGAAATTTGAATGGAGGATATATGTTTAAGAAGGCTTTAATACTGATTTTTATAGTGGGTTTTGCCTTTTGTGAAGAAACTAATATTGCAACTTCTGCAATTGAAAAGAAACCGAAAATTACTTTTCTTGATAGCTTTGCCGAGTTTAACAGAATGGGGGGAATTTTTATTTATCCACTTTATTTACTTTCTATCATTGGACTTGCTTATGTTCTTGAAAGGTTTTTCTTTTATAATTTCAAAAGAAAACTTTTTGATGAAAAATTGCTTGACGATTGTAAAAACTTTGATTTGAAGGTTGGCGAACTAAAAGAAAAAGTAGAAAATTCAAAGACAAGAATGGGGGATGTTTTAAAGGAAATTTTGAGACTTTCAAAGAGGAGAAAAAGTCTTGAAGAGCTTGACAAGGTGCTTGAAATGGAAGTTAATGGTCAGATTAATGAACTTCAGAGGGGATTTACAATGATTTCAGCAATAATAAACCTTGCCCCCCTTATTGGATTCTTAGGAACTGTATCTGGTATGATATCGGCTTTTAAGTCTATTTATCAGGCTGATCAGGTCTCAATTACACTTGTTGCAAAGGGTATTTACGAGGCATTAATAACTACTGAAGTTGGTTTGATAATTGCAATAGTAGTTAATTTCTTTTATAGTTTATTTGTTCAAAAAGTTGAAAGATTTACACAAATTACTGTGGAAGCTGGAGAAAATCTTATTGAGAGGATAGTTGAAAATGAAAATTAAGGGCAAAAGAACAGAGGTAGAAATACCAACAGCAAGTCAGTCTGATATAGCTTTTTTGCTTATTATATTTTTTATTATCACTGCATCTTTTGCTGTAAAGAGCGGTATAAGTCTTGGCTATCCCAAAAAAGATTCTTTACCAAAAGAGGTTTATGTTAAAGAAATAGGAAATATAAAAATATTAAAAGATAAGGTTATTTTAGGAGATAAGGTTGTAAAGGAAGATAGCTTTAATAAAGAATTGGAAAATTTCAACTACACAAAGACAATAATATTTGTCGAAAGAGGAGTTCCTTACGGTAGAGTTGTTAAGTTTTTGAGCTATCTTTATAATAAGAATCTTGAGATCTCTTTGAGGGTAGCAGAATGAAGTTGCCTGATATTAAACTTAAGGCTAAAATGCCTGTGGTAGCAATGGGGGATATAGCATTTTTACTTTTAGTTTTCTTTCTTGTTACAAGTGCCCTTGACCAATCAAGAAAACTTGAGATAGAGATTCCTTCTGCTAAAAACACAATAAAAATTCCACAGGAGGAAATTTTTAATATTTTCATTGACAAAGAAGGTAAAATTTATTTCAAAGGAGTTGAAAAAGATATTGTTGAAATACAATTTTTATATTTGAAGCATGCTTCAATATTTAAAAAGCCTATAATTCAACTTGTAGCTGATAAAGATCTTCCTTTTGAGAAAGTGAATGAAATTATAGAGGCTTTAAGAAAAAACCTTGAAATTAAAGTAGCTTTTTCCTGTAAGGAGGAAAAAAATGAGTAAAATGAAATTCTGGATATTTATTTCTTCTCTTTTACATATTCTGGTGATACTATTTTTTTCCTTCAAAATTTCTTTTGGGCAGAAAAAGTATGTAGATTTATCCTATTTATCAATTACCGATTTTAAAGAAAAAATAGTAGAAAACACAGAAAAAAAGATAGTTTTAAAAAAGGATGGTGATATAACTCCAACGCAAGAAAAAGTAGTTGAGGAAACTAATGTTCAGGAACAAGTTGATAATAACTTCAATCCTGATAAGTTTATGCCATTCTATATGGTTGAAGAGCTCCCTTCTCCACTTTCAAAAATTTCTCCAGTCTATCCAGAAGAAGCACGAAGACTTGGTATTGAAGGAGCTGTAGTATTGAAAATTTATATAAATGAAGATGGAAGTGTTGAAGATGTGGAGATAGTTAAGTCACCAAACGAACTACTTTCTATTGCTTCAAAAAAAGCAATAATGTCTGTTAAGTTTAAACCAGCTAAAGCGGCTGGAAAAACTGTGCCTGTATGTATGGAACTTACTTTGAGATTTAAGTTAAGTGGATAAAAGAAAGGGTGTCGTAAGACACCCTTTCTTTATTTTGCTTCAAAATGACTCCACGAGAATGAGCCTTTGTAAGTTATGTAGTAGTAACCATTCTGTTTAGGAGGTAAATTGCCTGCTCCTACCCATACATTCTTTAACTCTACTCCATTTATAACAAGGCTATCAAGATTCCATGAGTTGATATAATTTGGAATACTTGTCATTCTCCAGTAGTATGTCCCTGCCCCATCAAAGCTGAATGGTGCTGTCTTGTCAACATATGTTACACTGCTTGAACTTGAGCTAACTGAAGATGAAGAACTTGAACTTACTATAGATGAACTACTTGAACTAATAGAAGATGAGCTACTTACAACACTTGATGAACTGCTTGAAGATGACGTATTTGCTCCAACAATTTCAACATGGCTCCAGCCAAAAGAACCTTTATAGGTGATATAGTAGTATCCATTTTGTGAAGGAGGAAGGTTTGCACTACCAACCCAAACATTCTTTAACTCTACTCCATTTATAATAAGACTATCAAGGTTCCATGAATTTATGTAAGTAATATTACCGGATGTTCTCCAGTATTTTGTTCCAGAACCATCGAAACTGAATGGTAAAGTTATATCAACGTAAGCAACGGAAGAAGATGAACTTGAGCTACTACTTACTATACTTGAGCTTGATGATACTGAAGAACTGCTACTTACAGAGCTTGATGATGAAACTGAGCTACTTGATACAGAGGAAATACTTGATGAAATTGAAGAACTCGAAATCACAGATGAACTTGAAGAGATTACTCCATCAGAGTATTTAACCATTCCAGCAAGAGCTCCTACAAAGCCTGCATTGTAATCTATAGCTACTTCGGTATATTGATATTGATTTACATCGTCAATGTATTTATCACTTTGATCTGGCCCGCCTACAAGAGCTCCTAAAAGTAAATATTTTGCTGGTTTTGTATTTTCAGCATTTGCATATGTATAGCCATTTGCGGCCCTGTGGTGTGGATGAAGGGGATAATTTGAGCCAAAACCTATAACATAAGACATATTTGCCGGGTTATTTCCAAGTATGTAATCAAGTTGAGATTGAGCAAGATTTTTTGAAGAAACATCTCCTGTTCTTCCATAATGTAACAAAGCAAGCATAGAGGCTGATGCGGCATATCTTAATACTCCCCAATTATTTAAATATTTAAGCCCACCGGGAGTTGTTGTTAAATCTTTTTTCCAGTAATTTAAGTTATAGACTATGGCGTCCATATATTTTTGTTGTTTTGTGACGTCATAAAGTTTGAACATTACAGCAGGAGCTATGGTATCCCAGCACATAGTCCATTTGTTATAGAAGGAGTCGTCTCCATAAGTGTTTTTATAAGTTATGTATTTTTCAGCATCAGTCAAATATGTTGTATCACCTGTAGCAATATATAACCAGATTGCCCCCCAGGCAAGATCATCACCATAAGAACTTGATTGATAGAAAGATTGCCCTTTTCCAAGTCCTTCTTTGTTTTTTCCAATAGCGTAAATTTCTTTTGCTGCCAGTAAACACTTATTAGCATAAGTCAAGTCTACTGATTTATAATTTAAATACATAAGAGCTAAGGCAGCGGCAGTCTGCCCACAAACGTCTGAAGCGGCATTAGCTGAGTCAGCTTTATAAAGTGTAGGCCTTGCCCCAGTCTGAAGTTCTGGTGGTCCCCAGTAGGCATGATCTATATCTCCATCACCTACCTGATAGTAAAAAACTTGAGCATTAGGATGACTTCTTAAAAAATAATCAGTAAAATATTTTAAGGTAGAAAGCATTTTGTTTTTGTTTCCAGTAGAAGAAAATACATCTTCAAACTCATAAAGAGCCCATCCAAGTACAGAAGCAGCATAGCCCTGTGGTAAACCGAACTTTACATGGTCACCAGCATCATGATAACCACCGGTTAGATCAAGACCAACATCACTACCATCAGAAGTATGACAGTTTGATCTCCAGGAAAAAACATTATCAAGAGCTACTTCTTTACCACACTTGTTAGCATCAAAAAATTTGATAGAATATCCAAGAACAGTAGCATAATCAGATTTTGAAAAACCTTTGGTTTCTCCAGACATAGTTTTTACATCATTTGCAGGTTCATTAATAGAACATCCTGCAAAAATAAAAATTAATCCTAAAAGGATTAATTTTAGTTTCAAAAATTTTTCCATAACCACTCCTCTACAAAATTTTTTAATTAAATTTTAAAACTTAAAATAAAAATGTAAATAAACTATAAGTATGAATTTTATCCAACTTTTGGTGGGAAATATATCCAACTATAGGTAGTAAAATCAATTATTCACAAAAGAAACAATTTTAGAAATTATAGAATCGAGTGGTAGAATTTCGATTGCTGCACCTATGTCGATTGCTGCTTTTGGCATACCCCACACTACTGAAGTCTTTTCATCCTGAGCTATGGTGTATCCTCCTGCCTCTTTTATTTTAAGAAGTCCAGCGGCACCATCTTTACCCATACCTGTCAGTAAAATAGCAAGAGTATTTCTTGCGGCAACATTAGCAACAGATTCAAACAGTACATCTACAGCAGGTTTTTGAAAGTTAACTTTATCTGAGTTATCAAAAGAATTATACAAAAATTCTCCTTTTCTTACGAGTTTGAGATGAACTCCTCCTTTTGCAATGTAAGCATGTCCTATTTCAAGCATTTCATCTTCTTCGGCTTCTTTGATTTCAAGTTCAGATAGCTCATTAAGTCTTCTTGCAAACTGATATGTGAATCCCATTGGCATATGCTGGACTACAACTATAGGCGGAAGGTTTCTTGGGAGTGATTTAAAAATATATTCGAGAGCCACTGTGCCACCAGTCGAAGCTCCAATTGCTATAAGTTTGTCAGTGGTTTTAAGTTCAGATAGATAATATTTTTTAGGTTTATTTTGGGTTTCTTTGTTTAAAGTTTTCCATTTTTCAAGGAAAATGTCTTTATTATCATACGCAAGTTTTATTTTATTTAAGATTTCATCTTTTACTTCTTCTACAGTTATACTTTCTCCCGGTTTATTTACAACGTCAAATGCACCAAGTTCAAGGGCTTTTATAGCGGCGAGATTGTCCTTTTTTGTTATAGAGCTTACTATTATAACTGGCATAGGGAAATATGTCATAAGTTTTTCAAGAAAGGTAAGTCCATCCATTCTTGGCATTTCAATATCAAGAGTTATTACATCTGGATTAAGTCTTACTATTTTATCTCTTGCAATATAAGGATCGGGAGCTGTTCCGACAACCTCAATTTCACTATCTTTAGCAAGTTCATTAGAAAGCACATCTCTTACAATTGCAGAATCATCGACTATAAGAACTTTAATTTTCTTCAAATACATCCCCTTTTTAATTTTTAAACTTTATAAAATATTTCGTCAAAAAATGAAAGTTTCTTGATTAGTGAATTTATTTAAAAAAATTTATCTCAATACAAGGCCACCACTTCCAGTAGAATAAATAGTATATTTTTTATTCTTTGCTGGATATAAAGCTATAGCTTCACTATAAAAAGTTCTCACTCCCATTTTAAGAGCTTTTTTCTTGTCATTGAGAGTAGAGACAAGTTTCTTTATAGTTGAGTTATATTCCTCTTTCTCAAGTAAAAAAATATCATCTCTATCAAGTTTTAAAGACAATGGAATATCATTGTCCATAGAATTAATAGATATGCCATCATTAAAACTCACTTTATCAGAAAATATTTTGTATGGTAGGCTCAAGTTCATTGCTTTACCAGTTTCAACAAGAGAATATTCAAAATTTATAACTATAGAATCCAGATAGACTCTACTACCCGGTATTCTATATTCTGCTTCTCCAGTCATTATATCAGTATTTCTCACAGGTGAATAGGCAAAGTATTTAAGATTGACAACTATCTCATCTTTATCTTCCGTAAAGTCTACTGTTGCTTCAAGTATTTTTCTTTCTGTCTTCAAGTTTTTTAGTGCTGCACCAAGCATTTTTACATCTTTATAAAGACTTATTGTTTCTTTTGCCTCATTAATAACTGGTATGAAAGAAATCAACGCAAGCACAAGTATTATTCCAACAATAAGTTGAAAAATGTTTGAAAATAGAAAAAAACTTTTTTCTATTCCATTTGCAACAAATTTCCCCAACGAAAAATATCCCTTTTCGTTTCTTGAATTAACAAATACAATGAAGAACAATAATAAACCAATAAGTATCCAGCCAAAAATTGTAAAAAACAAAAACTTAACAATTAAATAAACCCATTCAATATTTTTAAGAATTTGCATCAAATTTTCATTCATAATCAACCTCTCTTAATTCAAGTCCCCCATTAATATGTACAAAACACTCATAAGACTTGCCGGCTTTAATCCCATTCAAAGTATGTAATACCCCATTAAAACTTGTTTCTATATATTCATTTTTTATGTTTGATTCATTTGAATATAAATTATTAACAAAATCACTTAATTCTCTGCCTGTGGATTTATACAACAAAACCTCTCCAGAAACAAAGTAATAATTTCCTATAAAAGTGCCTTTTTCTGGGGGAATAACCTCACTATATATTTTTAAAGGTAAAACAATAGCATTAGATTTTTTAAGCACTATAACCCTACTTTCCACAAATACATCTATTCCTTTGTTTGTAAGTAAGAAATTTGTTACTTCAGTTCCATTTATGTCATATAAAACAAAATCAAGAATTGTATCTTCAGTCTGGTTTAATACATTAAATTTCATAAAAACATATTCTTTTTTTAATTTGTCAATTTCTTCAAGTAAAACCTTTTTTTTGTTCATTAACTCAATTTTACTGTAAAAAAACAGAAAATATAACAAAAATCCAGTTACGACTAAAAATAAAATGAAAATAAACCAATTTTTCATTTAACCGCCTTACAACTTTCTCTGTGAATGAGAGGCATTGGCATATTGTAAATAAAAGTTTTTTCCTGATATTTTCCAGAATCTATTAATTTTGTAATTATATTAAAAGCTCTTTCACTCATCTCATAAACGGGTAGTTTAAATGTTGTAAGAGGTGGTGAAGAATATTCAGAGAGAGAGTTGTTGTCAAAACTTATAACAGAAACATCATCAGGAACTTTGATTCCGTTGGATTTTAAAACATTGATTGTAATAAGTGCCATATCGTCATTACATACCACAAACGCCGTAGGTAAGTTTCCAGTTTTAATTAATTTATTAAGTTCCATCTCTGTTTTATATAAGAGATAATCACCTCTGATAAAAAATTCTTTTTTTATCTCAAGAGAGTGCTTCTTCATAATCTCAAGATAACCCCGCCACCTTTCAAAGGTAGAGTAGTTTGTAAATCTACCAGAAATAAAACCTATTTGTCTATGTCCAAGAGAAATTAAATACTCTGTGGCCTGTCTACCTGCCTCGTAATCCATACTATTCACAAGTCCTACTTTGCTTTTCTCTGGTAAATTCTTGAGTAAATATTCTTCATCATAATGTATTAAGACAAATGGTAGCCCAACCTTTGCGACTTCAAATACTACAGGATCTTTTCTGTCAAGCCCAATTATTATGCCACCGTCAAATCTATTCTCTGCAAATATATCTACAAGTTTTGATACACCATCTTTTTTATATATAATTTGAACTAAAGAATAGTAGCCATTGGCATTTGATATATCTATCAAAGCATCGACAGTATTACCAAAATAAAAATTCTGGAATAAGTTTACCTTAAAAGTGTTTTCTCCCTGAGGGTTTAAACTTACTACAAAAATACCTATTGTATTTGTTTTTTTACCTGATAAAACTTTGGCTGAAAAGTTTGGTCTGTAATTATATTCCCTTATAACTTTAAGAACTTTCTCTTTTGTTCTTTGTGGAACATTTGGATAATTATTGATAACTCTTGAAACTGTGCTTCTCGATACCCCCGCAATCTTTGCTATTTCCTTACTGTTTATCATAATTTTCCCCAATTTTTTATTACCAAAGTTCCCTTTTTATTATAAAATACATTTCCTTTTTATTCAACCAAAAATTTATACTAACCTTCTAAAATTTGACTAATCTTTATTTTTTTTATAACATATTATAAAATTTTAATTGGAGAAGTATATGAATAAATTGAGTATAATTATCTTAATATCTTTTTTGTTATTGGGTTGTTCAAATAAAGAAAGTAATACAATAGGTATATCAAAAATAGTTTCTCATCCTGCTCTTGATGCCCTTGAAAAGGGTATTCAAGATGAATTTAATGAAAAAAAGATTAAGGTTAACTTTGATCTTCAAAATGCCAATGGAGACATAAATACAGCCCTTTCAATAGCTAAGAAATTCAAAGAGCAAAAGCTGAAAATAGCCGTTGGAATAGCAACTCCTTCTGCTCAGGCACTCGTTAAAGAAATGAAAGATAGTCAGACTGTTATAGTATTTTCTGCTGTTACAGACCCTGTTAAAGCAGGTCTTGTTAGTTCTCTTGAGAAAGGTGAGAAAAATATAACAGGAATATCTGATATGACTCCAGTAGAAGCACAGATAAAGTTAATTATGCAAATCAAACCTATAAAAAAACTCGGTATAGTATATTCAAGTCATGAAGATAATGCAGTAGCACTTGCAAAAATAACAAAAGAGGTATGTTCAAAGTTAGGTATACAGCTAATAGAGGCAACAGTTACTTCTTCCTCAGAAGTAAAACAGGCAACACTATCGATAATCAATAGAGTTGATGCCATCTATGTATCTACTGATAACACAGTTGTTTCTGCACTCTCTTCACTTACAGAAGTTGCGTTGAAAAATAAAGTTCCTGTTATATCTGCAGATCCAAGTTCTGCAAAGGACACTTATGTGCTTGCTGCTTTAGGTTTTGACTATTATAAGATGGGTAGAGCTACAGGAAGACTCATCATAGAAATACTTGAAGGCAAGAAGCCAGAAGATATACCAACAAGATTTTTGACAGACAGAAAAGATCTTGAATTTTATCTCAATCTTGATGTTGCAAGAAGGCTCAATCTTACGATACCAGAAGAATTAATAAATACTGCTGACGTAGTTGTTAAATAATTTATGAAAAAAAAAGCAAAAAACACAAAAGATATTATTCTCAAAACGAGTGAGCTTTTATTTTCAAAGTATGGATATGATTCGACGAGTGTTGATGCAATAGCAAAAAAAGCAAAAATTCCTAAATCTCTTATATATTACTACTTTAAAAGTAAAAAGCAAATACTTGAAACCCTTTTTAATGATTTTGAAAAAGAACTTGTAGAACTTAAGGAAAAAATCTTTGATGAAGTTTTTCCTGATGAATCTGGAAAAATAAATCCAGCGTTTAAGGGAAGTCTTATAAAATATACCTTTCCATTTCTTGAAAAATGGAAAAACATTATAAAAATAGCCTTTGTTGAGGAAATAAAATCTTTTTCAAAGGGACCTCTTTTCAAGTATTTTGATTTGAATCTATCAATAGCGAGAGAGCTTTATCACAAACACAATCTTAATCCAGATTTTTCAGAAGATAGAATAACTTCTATATTTTTTAATTCATTCCTTCCTTTGATAGGTTATACTATTTTTATTGATGAGTGGTGTTTACACTACAAGGTAGAGAAAGATAAGGTGAAGAAGATCATAACAGACGAGTTATTTGAACATTTTGAACATTTTATAGATAACCTAATATCTTTCTAAGAATTTTTTCCCATATTTTGCAAAAATATTGATTTCAAGATTTACTATACTTCCGACCCTTTTATATTTTAAATTGGTTTTGTTTATAGTCTCTGGAATGATTGCAACTTCAAAGTTTCTATTCTTTATATTAAAAATTGTGAGGCTTATTCCATCAATAGCTAAAGAGTCTTTTTCTACAAGATAGTTAAAAATGTATTCATCTGTTCTGAACCTATAGTTATAGGCTTCTCCTATTTTCTCAATGTTTATAATTTCTCCTATTCCATCAATATGTCCCAATACAAGATGCCCATCTAAAAAAGTTTGCATTGTTAAGGGCAATTCAAGATTTACGATTTCTCCAATTCTTAAATTTCCTATATTTGTCTTTTTCAAAGTTTCAAAACTTGAAAATACAATAAAAGAGTTTTTCTCAACCTTTTCTACAGTATGACAAGCACCATTAATGGCTATACTTGTTATACCTTCTTCAAGACTTTGAAGGAACTTTTTATCATCTATGCCTACTATAAGCCTTTTTCCGCCACTTACAACATTGATCTTTTGTATATTACCCACATATTTTATTATTCCAGTAAACAAAGGTTTCTCCTCAAAATATATTATACCTATAATATTATTTTTGTCAAAAATTATCTTTTTAATGAAAAAATGGGCAGATTCGATCTTATCGAATCTACCCACCTTTATTATTTAAAAATTTAAGTGTTATTTCCTATTCTTTATTTTCTGCAAAGTGTCTTCTGTTTCATCTACTTCTTCGTCTTCCTGTATATTACCTGTTTGCATATCATCAAACATATTCAACTCTTTTAAAACTCTTCTGACATTTTGTATCATTTTGATCTTTTTCTGAGTAGTCTTCTGAGATTCATCGAGAATATCTTTCAACTCTGCAAGGTTATTTTTGGCTCTATTTATGAGGTTTTCAAGAGCCTTATTTTCATCCATTGTTAATTCTATCTCTTGATTTGCCTTAGCTACTACTTCAAGTTTGGATAGTATTTCTTCATCAGCTTCAAGTTCTTCTGGCAATTTAACATTTCTTCTTAAGACGACTTCTCCTTCTTTGACTCTACAGGTTAATTTTTTCTCATCTGTATCGATGATGAACTGCGTCCCCCTTACTGCAGCCACAGCAACTTCTGTCTCAACTTTGAAGGTTTCACCTTTTGAAAGTTTCTTTGTAATGTTAAATAGTCCCTTTCCTTTCTTAATTTTTATTTCTTCAAAGTTTGATTTAAGTTGATTGATTACAACAAGAGTATTATCTAAAATTCTGAAAACACCTCTTTTTGGCATAAGCACATCGCAGTATGATTCTTTACCTGTTTTTATCATTGAGGATTCATATAGAGGCATATCTGTTTTTGCCTTTGTCCATTTATCATTTTCTTTTACTGCAACTTTTACATCTCCAACATACATAGATAAAATATAATTTTCTTTGTCCTTTGCGAAAAGTAATACAAAACAAATAGAAATGATGAAAAATAAAGTTATTTTCTTCATAATAATACCCTCTATCTATATTTTAACAACAAAAAGAAGATTTTTACAAGTAAATTGAAAAAAAATTACATTTTTTCTGGAGCTTCAACACCAATTAATTTAAGGCCATTTTTCAAAACATTTCTTACAGCTAAAATAATAGCAAGTCTTTTTGAGGTTAACATTTTATCTTCCGTGATAATCCTATGCTGGTTATAAAATCTATGAAAAGCCGAAGAGAGATCCTCAAGGTATTGAGTTATCCTGTGAGGTTCCATATTTATAGCTGAGTCAAGACATACTTCTGGGTATCTTGCAATTCTTATTGCTATATCTCTTGCTTCAGGATTATCTATTATTGAATTTGTAATAAAATCTGGCTTTTCTATATTTCTTAATACACCTGATATTCTTGCATGTGCATACTGAACATAAAAGACTGGATTTTCTTCTGTCTGTTTTTTTGCAAGTTCAATATCGAAGTCAAGAGGTGTATCAGCCTTTCTCATAACCAAGAAATATCTTGCTGCGTCGCTACCAATTTCATCTATAACTTCCTCAAGGGTTATCATTTCACCAGTTCTTTTTGACATTCTTACAGGTTCTCCATTCCTGAATAGAGAAACAAGCTGACCTATTAATATTTTTGATTCTATATTTTTATTCATTTCTTTTGCAAAAATTTTTATGGCGGCTGTTATTCTACCAACATATCCGTGGTGATCTGCTCCAAGAATGTTTATTATTGTATTGAAATCTCTTTCTATTTTATTCTTATGATATGCAATATCAACAGCGAAGTATGTGTATTCTCCATCACTTTTTATCAAAACCCTATCTTTGTCATCACCGAACTCAGTTGTTTTAAACCATAAGGCTCCATCAAGCTCATAACAATGTCCACTTTTTTTAAGAAATTCTATAGTTTTTTCTACTTCTCCATTTTTGTGAAGTGTTAATTCAGAAAAATAGTTGTCAAACTTTACTCTGAATTTGGAAAGAGTTTTTTTCTGCATTTCAAGTAGATTCAACACAGGGTCGCCATCCATTTTTGCAACATCTTCTATATATGAACCATGATAACCATTTTCTGGTATTGGTTTACCATTTTTTACAGCCTCAACACTCTGGCGAAGGAGATTTATTTGATTACCTGCGTCATTTATATAAAATTCTCTATGAACTTTCGCTCCACACATTTTAAGTAAATTCGCTATAGAATCTCCTATAGCTGCCCATCTTCCATGACCTATATGAAGTGGTCCCGTAGGGTTAGCACTTACATATTCAAGTATTATATTTTTTTCTTTTAAATAATCACTTTCACCATAATTTTCTTCCGAAATTGATTTTTTAATAAATTCTTCCAGAACTTTATCAGATAGATAAAAGTTGATATAGCCTGGGCCTGCAATATCAATTCTTGAAAAATAATCTTTCTTTGATAAATCAGAAACTATTTTTTCGGCGATCTCTTTTGGAGATTTTTTTAAGACTTTTGAATTGGCTAAAGCAACTGTTGAAGCATAATCTCCGAATTCTTTTACTTCTGGATATGTAATAGGAATCAAATCTGTTTTAAGATCGAAATTTTTTTCAAGAGATTCTTTTATCATTTCTTTAAGTAATAACTTGAAATTCATATTCTCCCCAAAAAAATAGTAATAAATTTTAAATTAAATATTGAAAATAGTCAAATAGGACCCCCTATGAAGTCTATTCATAGGGGGTTTAATTTACTTTAAAATTTCGGGAAATAGCTCTGGATTAGGTATTGTCTTATTAGTAATAAGGTCTGCAAAATTTGTCTCTTTGTAGGTATTGTAAATGTTTTCTATTTTAGTTTTTACACTGCTCACAATATTTGTTCCATTGAATATAAAGTATGGCGGATTATCACCAGTTCCAAAACTCATTATAGCTTTTGATTGAACAAAATCACTTAAGCTGTCATTCCATAAGTATACATCTTCTTCTTGTAGGATTCCATTAAGGTCGATGTCATAGTTGGTATCGAAAGTAGAATTGTTATTTTTATCAAGCCACCAGTCGAAATCTTGCCAGGTGTAAATATTTGTAACTTCTTGCATATCGAAATTGTAGTAAATATTTGTATAAGAAGATTCATCTATTACCTTTCTTGTAATAGTGTAGGTTGAATATTGGTTTTCAAGGCTTAAGTACTTAAGTGGCCAGTAGTTGTAGAGATAGTAGTCTGTTCCTAAATAAGTTTGTTGAGAAGGAATCTCAAGTGTTTTTCTATATGTGTAGTAATGCCTAATGATATTTGTTCCACTATTTTCAAAATTTGTATCACCATCATAGCTTTCATAGAAGTATATACAATCTCCTGATTGCCAGGAAGGATTAACTTTATAATAAAAGTACCAATAGTCGGTATGATCAGCTATTTTTGTGATTGTACCAGAATTTGAAATATATGTTTTACTTCCATAACTTGAGCCATCATTCCAGTATTCAAAAATGACATTTATGTTTTCTGGTTTTGATGTAAAATATGAATATATATTGGTTCCACTTGCATCAAAAAAGCTGAAATCCATCTCATTATATATGCTACCGAAGGCTTTATATACAAGCCCTCCGTTGTTATTGTAGTATTCAACATATATGTTATTAATATCGGGAGAAGTCATGTTATTTATAACCCCACCATAGTTGTTATCACCCCATCCAAGGGAGAAAGCTGTATCATTTCCATTGTAATAAGTTGAAACTATAGATACGGATGAGGGAGAATCCCAGTATGTTTTCCAGTAGAATATATTTTCAGTTTCTCCGTCGTTAAAAAACGAAGAATCAATCATTTCTTTTGTGTATTCGTTGTAGTATGAAAAAACTTTTGCAAAGTATGAGGAAAATCCTGACAGTTGTTGTTCCATTATGAATTCAACGGCCGATTTATCATTTACTGGATATACGTGGATATAGAGTTTTGTATCTATTTCTCCGTTTTCTAACATTCTGAAGTAAAATTCAAGTCCACCATTACCGTCACTCTTACAATAAACTTTTGTATTTTCATCTAAAGTATTAGTTTGACCAACAGGAATTTGTAATCCAAGAGCGGCTGCTTGCTTTAACATTTGTATAAATGATTGAGCAGCACTCTCTCTTTGAATATTCATTATAAGTTCATACCATGCACTTGATTTTACATCTGGCATGGTTGAAGGGTTAAGAGTTGAAACATCGCCAATGTTTTTAAGTCTTATCGACTTGAGTTTTAGACTTGGGTCGCTTAAACTATCTGGCATATCTTTAAGCTTAAGTTTTAACTCAGGAAGAGACTCGATAGTCTCTGCTCCATCTGTTTGAGATATAACTATTCCACTTGAAGAGGTTGAACCTCCACTCCCACCACCTCCTCCACCAGAAGGTTGAGAAGCACAACTGAATACAAATGCAAATAGCACTAAAATAGCTAAATAATTTTTCACAAAAGCCTCCTTATTTGTCTTAAGAGAAAATATAGGCTATTTTGTAAAACAGAAGAATTTATAAATAGGTTGGGACTGTAGAACTCGAAAAGCCTAATATATTCTATATCTTATACTTCCATTTGTCAATAAAACTGAAGTCTTTTTGATAAAAATTTTTAAGAAATATATATGTTGAATTGATAATTTTTCTATTCTCAATTTCTTTGTTTGTTATAAATTTTTCTATTATATTTTTTGGCTTATAGTCAAAAAAGTTTTTGTTTTCCTTAAGTTTTTCTTCCACTTTTTTGATTATTTCCTGTGTTAATTCTTTAAGGGAATATAGCTTTATTATTGGGATGTCAAGTAGTCTTGCCGAATGTTCAATAAAGACAACTGAAGTAAATTTGTTGTATCTTATACTTTCTGGCAAAAAGTTTAATATATTCTCTTTGAATTGAGACTTTATATTTAATATTTCTGAAAGTTTTTTTATATTATTTTCTGAGAAAAAATAGTCATTTAATAATTTTTTAAAATAATCATCTTTTTTATAAAAATAATAAATACCGTCTATTTTTTCAAAGGTTTTCAAGGTATCAAGATAGCCAAGTTCCATAAAATTCTGGATAAAAGAGGGTCTGAAGTCAAGAATATTGCCAAAGTCTATAGAATTTTTGATATATATAGTTTCTGTTCCTTCGATGTTGAATTCTCCTTTAAATCCCAATCCTGAAATATCAACGACGATAATTTTCTTATATCCTCTGCTTTTAATAATGCTATAAGGGACATTGTTGTAAACCCCACCATCTATAAACTCATCTTTTCCAATCTTCGCTGGTTTAAAACCAGGTAGTGAAGCACTTGCAAGTAAATAGTCTTTCAAATTTCCCTCTGGTATATCTTCAAGAAATAAAATAGCTGGAGTGAAATTTGAAATTTTAAAGGTAATAACTCCAAAATCTATTTTTGATTTTCTTATCTTTTTTTCATCTGTATATTTTTCTATAAGTTTATATAGAGGAGAGCTATCAAAACCTTTGTGCTTTCCAATGAGTTCTATTAATTTTTTAAAATTTTCAACGAAATTGAGTGATAAAATATCTGTTATTTTTAGATTTTTAATCTTTTCGGGAATATATACTATATCTTCAAGTTTTATATTATTCCAGAGTTCGAGTGCCTCGTTATATAGATTTTGTGCGATTAAAACTCCGTTTAATGCACCAACTGATACCCCAAGTATGGCCTGAAACTTTATTCCAAGTTCTCTGAATGCCTTCCATACTCCTATTTGATAAGAGCCTTTTGCTCCACCACCTGCAAGCACTAAAGCATATTTCTCTGACATATAGCCTCCTCTCTATTTGACAACAACTTTATTTCTTCCACTTTCCTTGGCTTCGTATAGTGCATCATCTACTCTTTTAAGTAAACTTTTTTCATCATCTTGAGTAGTCCATTCTGTCACTCCAAGACTACATGTTACGTTTTTAACAACTGGAAATGCAAAATCTTTAATGCTTTTTCTTATTCTTTCTGCAAGGTTTAAAGCTTCTTCTTTTAAAGTTTTTGGTGAAATTATTATAAATTCTTCTCCACCCCATCTTCCAAAGACATCGGTAATTCTCAGTTGTGAACCAACTATTTTAGCAATGTTTTTGAGGACTTCATCTCCAATGTCATGTCCAAAAGTGTCATTAATTTTTTTAAAATGATCAATGTCAAACATAATGATAGAAAATTTTTCGTTATATCTTTTAGCTCTGTTTATTTCTTCTGATATGCTCTGGTTTAATTTTTTTCTATTGAAGATCTTAGTTAATTCGTCTGTCATTGAAAGCATTTTTACTATTTCAATGGTCTTTTTAAGTTTTTTTGATAAAGAAATATTAAGAAAGATAAAAATCATTACAAGAATTATAGAAATAGATATTACTGAAATAAGATAGTCTCTTGAATGATAGTAGGTTTTATATAGAATATTTTTGTCAAAGTGGACTTCAATTATACCTATTGTATAACTTTTGTTTTTTATTGTCCAGTTAATCTGTTCGTAGTAAATAAGTTCATCTGTTGTAGTTATGAAATGATTCTTATTAGTCTGAGTTGGAAAAATTAAGTTTTTTTCAGAAGCAAAAAAGAGCTTTAATTTTTTTTCTTCGTTATAAGAATATATAAAAATTTTTGTAATAGAGTTTTCCTTATTTTCTTTTATGCTTTTGATATAATCAGATATGTAGCTTATTTCATTTTGAAGAATTGATTCTCTTGCTATACTTTCTATTCCAGCAATAATATTTTTACAGGTAGTATAAACTTTCTGGTCATAAAGTTCTTTTTCATAGTATATAAAAAAAACTGATAAAAATAAAATTATTATTAAGATTAAAAAAGACAAAATTTCTGCAACATAATTTTTTGAAATATCTTTATCCATATAAAACCTTTTTCCTGATTGAACAGATTTATTTAATTTTAACAATAAAATTTTAATTAAGCTAATTTTTATATATTAAAGGAGTTAACATTAATATGGATTTTTGAAGCTAAAATATTTTGAGTTTTTGCCCAGTAGATATTTCTTTTTGCCATCAGAATGTCTATAGTATACCACTACGCCACAAGGTCCATAACCCTGAAAGTATTCAAGTTCAAGATTATATGTTCCTTTTTTTAAGTGGACAAACACTTCAGATGATGAAAATGGTCTATTTGATGTTAATTCTCCAGCTATTTCATTGTTCAATTTAAGTCTGAAACCATCATCAGAAATTATCTCAAAAACATAGTAACCATCTTTTTTAACATAAATTTTTGTCTTAAAATTGATAAAAAAGTTGCCAGAAAATCCAAGTTTTCCAAAATTTTTGTGTGATAGTTCCATACTTTGTGGAAAATTTATTGTTTTAATATAAAAATCATTTTCAAAATCTATATTTTTCGGTGTGTCAAGTGTTTCTACTATTCCATTTTGTTTCAATATTGTCATTTTTATTGGTTTTTTAAATCGAAATATGGGAGTTATAAAATGATTGGTTTGAACTATATAGAAATATGGTCCTATAAGTTTAAAAAGAAAATATAAGCCAAAAAGAATAAAAAAAACTAAAAACCAGTATCTTTTATCAAATTTCATAAAAAAATCCTTTAATATGTTATTGGAACGAGTCCCCATACCTTACTCCATACTCTTTGCATAAATTGTATTGAATCAAGCGGTATATAATATGTAAAAGGAGAATAGAATAAAAATACTGCCACGATTTCTATAGCCATTAAAGAAGCGATTGTCAATGTAAGTTTATCATTTTTGTCAATATAAGTTTTGAAAAATTCAAGGAAAATTAAAGCAAATAATATAAATGAGAAAGTTAATGCAATAAAATAGTGATATAGATACATTACTCTTTCTATTCTTAACATTGCAAACATATATGAAAAATAAAGTATTGAAAAATATGTTATCATCTTGAAACGTTTTTTCTCATTTATTGTTATATTAAAAAATACTTTTCCAGTTAAAAAAACAAAGGATAATATCACTCCAATAAGTCCCAGAAGCCAGACAAGAGGATTTCCCTGTAGATACATATAGGCTACAACACCTCTCCATTTTGTCCATCTATAGTTTATACTTTTGTAGCCGAATGGCCACATAAAAGCTGGGCTACCGTTTTCTCCAACCTTTGTTGGGTCCCATTTTGGCACACCTTTTTCATATCTATCAATGTATTTTATATAGTCAGATAACATTGTGAAGAAATTGAATGGATTAGCAGTCTCTTCTTGAAGTAAAATTTCTCTATATTTATTTGAAGCATTATATGTCCTTCCATCGAGGACATTTTTGCATATTGCAAAATGAAAGTAAAATGAAATAAACAGGGGTAGTATTATTCCAGCTATTGATATAAGTGTCTTAAGTAAAAAATCCTTTAAAATATTTAATGAAAAAGAAAGTTTTAAAATATCATTTTCATAATCTTCCCAGACAAGAAAAACAAAGAGAAGAAGAAGAATCGCACTGTTTAATTTGACGGCTATTGCAAGTCCAGAGAATATACCGAGTATAAAATATTCTTTTATACTTCTTTTATCTTTTTCAATAATCTTTAAAAAATAAAATATTGAAAGAAGCACAAAAAACAACTGAATTCCCTCAAGCATTGCACTTCTTGAATGCATAGTGATAGCATTATCGAATAAGTAAAAAGATGCAAAGAGCAAGGCAAAAATTTCATTTTTGAATAAAGTCTTGGCTATAAGGAAAAACATTATAGCGGCTAACATTCCAAATAAGGTTGAAGCAAAGCGGAATCCAGCGAAAGAAAAATTCTGTGGGACACTTGTAATATAATCTGTATTATTAAAGTAAGATTTGTCGATGCCTTTGTTTAAACCAAAGATGTTAAAAATTTTTTCACCTAAGGCTATTAATTGCTTGCCCAGTGGTGGGTGAGGCTCCATAAAGAATACTCCATCTATGTATTTTTGAGCGGAAGCAATGTGGTAATTTTCATCCCAGAATAACCCATCTGGATACCAGTAGTTTGTGAAATATACAATTCCACTGATTATTAAAAAGAATATAAAAATCAGCTTTTTTTGCATCTTTATCTCCGTGAAAATATTTTAAAATTTTATCGAGAATAAATCAATTTATTGGCATATAAATTTGAATTTATTGAAAATTTTTATTAAAATATGTTTAAAAGATATGGAGGTAAAAATGAGAAAAATTTTCACTTTTCTTTGGTTAATTTTGTTGTGTGGGCTTATACATTCTGAGGCAATAGATGGGTCTCAAAGTTTCTATATTGGTAATGGTGCAAGGGAGGCTGCTTTAGGTTATACTGGCATCTCTGAATTGGGTAGCCTTGATGGTGCTTACATCAATCCAGCAAGTCTTGGAGATACAAGAAGACTTTTTAATTCATTAAGTCTTGGGGGAATTGGCAGTAGAACAGGCTGGGGAATAATAGGTATAGCCTATCCTTTTGATTTTGGAGTATTGGGCTTTAATGCTATATACTCAGGCACACAATTTGAAAATGCCTTAAATCTACTGGCGGGTGGTAATATAATTTTTGCAAAGCCGATCACAGAGAATTTTTATTTTGGTGCTGGACTTAAAGTTTTATATGGTTCTTCAACAAGAAATTCTGACTGGGGATTGGCTTTCGATCTTGGAGCTATAATAAATAACGAAACGGGAACAAGTGGTTTTGGGCTTAATGATTATTCTTATGGTGTTGTCTTGAGAAATATTGGTAAGATTGTGTCTATTGGAAGTTATGATGCTTTCCCACCAATGACACTAGGGGTAGGTGGGTCATTCTATCCAATAAAGTTTGATATTTATAAGCTTAAACTCATTGGTGACGTTAATTTTCCATTTTATCCTCTTGGGTTTAATATTGGAATTGGGCTTGAAAATATAATTTTTGATTTTGTGAAGGTCAGAGCTGGTTATATTCTTTCTTTCCCTGATAAGGCTGGACTTTCCGAAGTTGGGCCTTTTACCTTTGGGATAGGTTTAACTGGAAAATTTAAGATAAATCGTGAGACAAATACAAGCGTAAAAGTTAAATTTGGTAAAGAAAAACTTGAAGATTCTACTGAAGTAAGCATTAATTATTCTTTACAACCACAGAAGTTTAATGGAGTTGAAGAACTTTCTCATTCTATTACTTTTGATATTGCATGGGGTTATTATGATGAGGCTAAACCAGAACTTGCCCTTGAAATTGATAATGATGGTTATTTCTCACCAAACTTTGATGGCTCATCCGACAACGCAAGAATGAATATAAAAATTAAAGACAATACTATTGTTGATGGCTGGAAACTTGAAATTCTTGATGGTAGTGATAAGGTTGTAAAAACTTTTAATAGTGTTGAAAAACTTAAGTTGAGAAGTCTGGATGCTACAAAATTCTTTAAGCAACTCTTTTCAAGGAAGCAGTCTGTTGATATTCCTGAATATGTTGACTGGAATGGAATGGATGAAACAGGTGCAAAAATTCCAGATGGAGTTTATTATGCAAGATTAACAGCATGGGATGAAAATAAGAACACTGCTATTTCAGATAAAAAATTGATAACACTTGATACCGTTATTCCGGAGATTTCTCCATCTTATGAATATTTTATTTTTTCTCCAAATGGCGACAGTTCAAAAGATGAGCTTATAGTAAATTTAAAGAAAAAGGGACTTCAGGAGAATGATGAAATAAACTTTATAATAGTTGATCAAACTGGAAAAGAGATTAAAAATTTCAGCTTTAAGACTGATGTTCATGATGTTGTAAAGTGGGACGGAAAGGATAATGAAGGTAGATTAGCACCAGAGGGAGAATATAAGGCTTTATGGATAGCCAAAGATAAGGCTGGTAATAGAACTATAGTTCCAGAAGTAAAGATAACTCTTGTAACCAATTATCAGAAAGTAGATCTTACAACCTCTTTGACTGCTTTTTCACCAAACAATGATGGTGTAAGAGATAATATTATCTTCTATCCAAAAGTTTCTGATTCAAAAGGGCTTGAAAAATGGACTTTGAGAATTACTGATCAGAGTGGTAGAGTAGTAAGAACCTTTGAGGGAAAAGAATTTTTGCCAAATGAGATTTTCTGGGATGGTAGAGGAGAAAATAGAACAACCTTGAAAGATGGGGTTTATGATGCAATTATACAGCTTAATTTTGATAGTGGAAACTATCCATCTTCAGGAAAATTAAGTATAATTCTTGATACAACTCCACCAGAAATATCTGTTGAGCCAGAGTATCTCTCATTTTCTCCTAATGGAGATGGCAAACAGGATACTTTAAGGTTTACACACAGGATTAAAGGTGAGGATAGTGATGTTATAGAAGCAAGAGTAGTGAATGAACAGGGTAATATTGTTTATTTTAACAGAACAACTGTAAAAGACATTAAGAAAGATTTTGTCTGGAATGGTCTTGATAAAGACTTTAAGCCACTTCCAGAAGGTAGATATACATACATAGTTGAAGGAATTGATGCTGTTGGTAATAGATCAAGATTTGAAATAAAGAATATATTCCTTAAGACAGGGCTTGAACAGATTGCAGTTCAATCTGATGTTATTGTAATTTCTCCAAGAAATCCAGATGCGAATAGAAGAGCTGTATTTACGACTTCAGTTGGAACTAAAAAAGGAATTGTTGATTTTACTTTTGAAATTTTAAAAGACCAGAGCGTTGTTTATAGTTTAAGAACTAATGATTATATAGAAAGGATAATATGGGATGGTAAGGATAACAGAGGAAATATTCTTTCTGATGGAACATATAATTACAGACTTAAAGTAAAGTATGACTTTGGCGATGAACCAGTTTCTACTTTAAAACCAATAGTGATAGATAGTGTGCCTCCAGAAATAGAAATATTAACAAAAGAATATGCATTTTCACCCAATGGTGATGGTAGAAAAGAAAACTTTGTAATAAAACAGAGAATAAAAGGTGATTCTACTGATGTTTATAGAGCTTCCATACTTGATAGCAGAGGAAATGTTGTTAAATCTTATTCTTTCACAGGAAATGTTCCTGAAGATATACTATGGGATGGAAAGGATGATAAAGGTGTCGATATGCCGGAAGGTGTTTATAGATATAGAATAGAAGGTATTGATAATGCAAATAATAAGACAGTGAGAGAAATACCGTCTATCAAACTTGTAAGAGGTTTTGAGAGACTTAATGTGAATGTTGGACAGAGTAGATTTTCACCTGCTTTAGGGCAGAAATTAACCTTTAACTTAGACATATCTTCTGTAGATGATCTTGAGAATTCTTCCATTTCTATAGTTGATTCTGGTGAAAGAGTTTTACGCACTATAAGACTTACAAACCAGAGAAATCAAAGGGTTGAGTGGGATGGAATGCTTGATAGAAACCAGAGAATTCCTGATGGTATTTACAGAGCTACCGTAACCTTTGATTATTCAAGTGGCAACAGAATAACTACAAATATATCTATTGTAGCAGATTCAACTCCTCCACAATCTATTGTTACTATAACTCCAGAGGTATTTACTCCAGATGGTGATGGTGAAGACGATATAATGTTTATTAACCTTGACTTAAATGACCTTACAGATGTAAGAAACTGGCAGATCAAAATATTTAAAATAGGGGAAAAGAAAACAGACCTTACACTCTTTAAAACATTCAATGGAAGAGGAAAAGGTAAGACATTAATACAATGGGATGGAACTGGAGATGATAAAGAGGATCTTGTTGAGGCAGTTCAGGACTATATGTTTGAGCTTTCTCTCGAAGATGAGGTTGGTAATAAGACAAATATTACAAGAGAGTTTACCACAGGTGTTCTTGTAGAAAGGACTCCAGAAGGCTTAAGAATAAGAGTATCAAGTATTTTGTTCGCATTTGATAGAGCAACGTTTGTTGGAGATTATCAAAAGCCTTTAAATAGAATTATATTTATCTTGAGAAGAATAATGTCTAATCCAGAAAGGTATGGACTCACAAGAAACTTCAAGATAGAAATAAGTGGACATACAGATGATATTGGTGGAGAAGACTATAACCAGAAACTTTCTGAGAGAAGGGCAAAAGCAGTCTATGACTATCTTGTAAAAAATGATATAGATCCTTCTTTACTTACTTTTGTTGGTTATGGAAAATCAAGACCATATAAGATTATCAAACAGGGTATGAGTAAAGAAAAGATTGATGAATATAGAAGTCGAAATAGAAGAGTTGAGTTCTTTATTAGGAAATAAAAAAAGGTGGGGTAAAACCCCACCTTTTTTATTAGAATCTGAATATAACTTCTATACCACCATAAAGCCCAGAGAAATCTATAGGAATGGTTTTCTGTGATTTGCCGTCAACAAGGAAATAAACATTTGAATCATTAATATCGACTGTTTCAGAGACTTTGTCATCTCCTGATGTTCCTTTCTGTTCAAAATATAGTTGATAATATGGGGCGAAGTATAAAGCATAACCACCAAAGGCTCTTATTTTAAATCTCTGAGAAGGTTGAAAATTGACTGAAACATTTGGTTTTATACCGAGAGTCCCACCGTTTAAAGATACATTTATATCATCTGAAAAAGTTGTATTTTTTACTGTTACATTATTCCACCAGTCTACCTGATAGACGCCAAGATATTTTGAAATACCAACAGCCGAGAAGTCAATTCCAACGACGGCACTGAGTTGTCCAAAGTATAATTCATACCCGAAGCCAGCATCAAAATTTAAAGCCAGAGGATTGTTAATGTAGAGACCAATCTTTGTGTCGAAGAGGAAGGCATAACCGAGTTCAAGTTCTAAAGCTATTCCGATAGCAAAAGCATAGCTTGATCTATTAAATGATTCTGTGCTTATAAAACTCATTGATGGAGATGTGTATTGGATTTCAACTTTATTTGCATCAATTTTCATTGGCATCATACCTGCCCAAATATTGAGTCTTCCACCACCCATAGGAGCTTCAACAAGCTGATCGCCTGGAACTGGATAACCCTGAATAACTGTTGCTATAGAATATTCCTGATTTACTTCTCTTACTCTTATAAGTCCAGTATTTGCTTTTGTTGTAAATTTATCCATAAATTTTGTTTCTTTCTGGATAAAATATTCATGTCCTGGAAATATACCTCTATTTTGTCCGAGTTCTATATAAACATCTCCGCCTTCTACTTTGAGGATTTGAGTTTTAATCTTAAAATCTTCTACATTTCTTAAGTGAAAACTTACTCCACTTATTGCATTATTTATTGCTGTCTGATATGCTTCCATTGGGTTACTTTGAGAAGTTGCTTTTTGACTTGAATTATAAGTTGATAAAAGCTTTCCTTCAGCTGTAATAATTTTAATAGAAACACTCACAACTGCTTCATATTCTGTAACAAATTTAATTCTCAGTTTGCCTCTATCGTTGTATTTTACCTCTACCTGATATTCTCTTGTATGAAACCCGGTTATTGAAGGAATAAACACAAAGAATGAATTAACAATTCTTTGCATTTCAGAAGCTGGAATAACAGCTACTCCTAAATCTTCGTCAATATACCTTGGATTTTGAGAGAGAGCTTGTTTCTTTAATTCCTGAATCTTCTGAATAAATCTTTCTGCGGAGTTATAATCCAGTCTGTATTGGTAACCAATTACTTCAAATCTCTTCATACTACTCAAAATGCCGATGAGTTGATTGTCAAAATACATAGCTGCACCACTCGGCAATTCATAAGAAGAGAAAACAGGAAATACTGCTACCTCCTGCCTTTCGGAAACTACAGCCCCAAAGGATATAGTATAAAAGACAAGAGAAAAAAATAGAATTTTTTTTAACATTTTAACCTCCATAATTTTCTATAATTTTGTCAATAGTTCTATCTATATTTGGATCATATTTTTGAAAATCAGGATTGTTTTCGTAGAAAGAGACTATTTCTTTTACTCCTTCTGAAAAAGGTATTGTTTGTTTGAATTCAGGAACAAGGCTTTTTATCTTTGAATTGTCAAATATTACGCTATGAGCCTTATCTCCAAGTAGACTTGCTCCCATTCTTTCATCATATTTTGCAATAAAATCCGAAGGAATATGAATGGGATTTAAGATAATCTTTAGTTCTTTAGCAAGCATTTCATATATCTGATTCCAGCATAAAAGTTCATCACCCGTTATATGAAACGCTTCTCCAATTGCCTCTTTTTTACCAAGAAGTCCAACAAATCCTGTTGCAAAATCTTTATGATGAGTTAAAACCCAGAGGGAAGTTCCATCTCCATGTATTATTGTTTTTTTACCTTCTTTCATTCTTTTAAGGGTGGTATATCCCCAATCTATAGGTATTAAGGTTTTGTCGTATGTATGAGAAGGACGAACAATAGTTACTGGAAATTTATTCTTCTTATATTCTTCTAATAAAATTCTTTCACATTCAATTTTGTCTCTTGAGTACTGCCAGTATGGATTTTCAAGAGGAGTTTCCTCTGTGATAGGCCATTTTCTTACTGGCTTTTGATATGCTGATGCCGAACTTATAAATATATATTGAGCCACCTTTCCAGAGAATAATTTAATATCATTAATAATATGTTCAGGTACAAAAGCAATAAAATCAACAACAACATCAAATTCATAATTATTAAGTATTGCCTTTGTTGATTCAAAATCCCTTATATCTCCAATAATTTGTTTTACACCTTCTATTTTTCTTATACTTTGTCCTCTGTTGTAATGATATAACTCTATACCCCTTTTTATTGCAAGTTCAGAGCAGGCAGAGCTGATTATGCCACTTCCACCAATAAATAAAACTTTCATTTTCACCTCCCTTTTATAATAACACTATAAATTAAATTTTTCAAATTGGAATAATAATTCCCAAAACTTTTTTGAAAAATGCGAAGTTTGTGAGGTTAGCCAGAAAATTGTAGTTAAAATATACTATTTCCTTCTGTATCTATTCCTACAATAACAGGGAAGTCTTTTACTTGAAGTTCATATATGGCTTCAGTACCTAACTCAGGAAAGGCTATAATTTTTTGTGAAATAATTTTTTTTGCTAAATATGCTCCAGCACCACCAAAGGTTATAAAATACACAGCCTTATTTTCTTTGCAGGCCTCTATTACTTCTTTAGTTCTATTTCCTTTGCCTATTGTTATTGAAAGGCCATAACCTGTTAAAAAAACAAATGCTTCATCCATTCTACCAGATGTAGTTGGTCCTGCTGAACCGAAAAGATTGTCTTCTCTTGGTGGTGTAGGTCCACAATAATATATTGCATTATTAGTTAATTCTATGGGTAATGTTTCACCTTTTTTTATCATTTCTATCATCTTATAGTGTGCCATATCTCTTGCAGTATATATAGTTCCAGTAATTGTCAATAGTTCACCAGCTTTTAATGTTGTAAGGGCAGATTTATCTGTCAGTGGAAGAATTAGTTTTTTCATCTGTTTCACCTATAAAGAATACATTTGTCTTATTCAAAACACAGCCTTTTTGTCCGGGTTTACATTCTTTATTGAGTAATTCACAATAATTTTTGTTGAAAAATTTACATTCAAAACTCATATCTTAATTATAAGATAATTAATTCATATTGTCCAAAAATTTTTATTTTTTAGTCCAGTTTATTTCAATACAACATAATTCGTTATTAGTAGAGGAAAAAATCTTATGGTGTGTTGTATTGTTTACGATGGAAGTTCTTATTTCAACTTTTTCATTGAGCTTTGTTTCTTTTTTATAAATAACTTTGAGTCTTTCTGGTTTATTTGCTGTAATGAATTCTATTGGAAGAGAATTTATAGCCCAGTCTAAATAAACAGCTTGATTTATGTGATTATTTGTATCTAAATCAGAAATTGTCGCTTCTTCAATCCTTTTTATACTATAATCTTCAGCAGTACCTATTTCTATATGTTTTATTTTCTCACTTTCTTTTTCTACTCCATAAGCCAAAGATAAATCTTCTGGAATTCTTTTTGGAGACTTTTTTATTATATCAATGAAAATCCAGATTGAAAATGCTTCGATAATTTTATTTTTATTCAAAAAAACTTCAAATTTACGTGTCCCATAAAATCTACAGAATTCAAGGGGTTCGGTTTTTACTATTACGGCGTCATTGTAAGAAGGTAGCTCTTTTATATTAATATCCCATTGATAAAGAAACCAGCTTGCGTTAAGTGATTTAAGATAGTTAAGCCCAACTCCAATAGACTCTGATTGTTTTATTGCACAATCATCAAATAAGTTTAAAAGCCTTGATAATAGTATCCTACCATTGAAATCTGCTTCGTAATACCTTATGTCATATTCCTTTTCAAAAATATGTCCCAACTTAAACTCCCGCCTTAATTATTATATTATTTTTTTTTATTTTTTTCAAAAAGTTTTAAATTATATAATTTGAATTAAAAAAGTGTTTGTTTTAAATTAATTTCATGTTATAATGTTATTCTATGACAAAAATAGTTGATTTTTTTAAAAAGAGATTACTTTTGTTTTTGCTTCTTTATCTGATTTTGAGATTGGTTAAGATGGAACTATTTTTATTCAAAATAGATGCTTT
This sequence comes from Brevinematales bacterium, assembly GCA_037479045.1. Lineage (GTDB taxonomy): Bacteria > Spirochaetota > Brevinematia > Brevinematales > JAOACQ01 > JAOACQ01. The sequence goes on from JBBFLL010000001.1 coordinate 55,800, forward strand.
TGTATTAACTGATGGGTTAAAATCTATCTTTAACCAACTAGTGTTTTCTTCTATTTTCTTTTTGTTTACTTCCTATTTAATATTATTTGTCTTTTTAAGGTTCAGATGGGGGTTGTTATTTTATTTTATTTTTGAGTATTTTTATCTTTTAGTTTATTTTCACTATTATGGTTATTTTAAGAATTATTTTTTTCTTACACCACAGTTTCACAATTTTATAGAAGGTTTGCAGGCCCTTTCAACTATAAAATTTGATATTTATCTTGGAGCTTTTTTTATATCTTTGATAGACTTTTTGCCTGTTATTATGTTGTTGAATAAAGAATTATATTTCTCTTTTAAAAATGAATTTTATAAAATTAATGGAAAATTTTTTATTGGGTTCATCTTATCTGTTTTGTTATTGTTTGTCAGGGAATTATATCAGTTGAAAAAATCCAATTCTATATTTAACTATGTAGCCAATGTATCAACGGTTCATAAAAGAAATACTCAGGAAATAGTAAGGAAATATGGTACTACAATTACAGCTTTTTCTACTATTTTTGTTGGATTTAAAGAGGAAAAGATTATAAAAGAATTGATTAATTATGGCCCAGAAAAAGTCTTTAAAGAAAAAAACAAAAAATATAATTTGATTCTTATTCAAGTTGAATCTCTTGAAAGTGGAGTTATATTTGCCAGGTACAACGGCGAGCGAATAATGCCTTTTCTTTTTTCATTGACTACAAATAGCTGGTTTTGTAAATCTGTTGTTGCTTATCATGGCATAGGAGCTACAACAGATGCAGATTTTTCAATAATTAACTCTATAGAGGCATCTGATAAAGTTCCTTTATTTAACCTTAAAACATATAATTTTCCTCAGTCGGTAGCTCATATATTAAACAGCAATAATTTTTTAACAGTTGCTTTTCACAATAATGACGGTAGTTATTTTGATAGAAAAACTACCTTAAGAAAAATGGGATTTCAAAAATTTTATGATATGAATGAGATGGGACTCAAACGAAAGTGGTGGGGAGCTCCAGATAAAGAAATGTTTGAATTTATAAAAAGTAAGATTGTGAATGAAAAAGAACCTTTCTTTTATTATGTTATTACTATGAGTTCTCACGGGCCTTTTGATCAAGTTTTGAAAGAATATGGATATACAAATACGAATATAATTGATATTTTATCAAAAAATGATCCTGTTGCTTTCTATTGGAATGCAATGTCATATGTTGATCAAGCTTTGAGTAATTTTGTAGATTTCGTTCTTAAAAATTTCGATGACACACATATAATAATAATTGGGGATCATTCTCCAAATATTTCTAATTCTTCAATAGTTTTTATAGAAGGAGAAAGGATAGAATTTGTACCTTTTTTCTTTATTCCAGCCAGAAGTTCTGCTTACATAAAAAAATTTGAGATAAAAGATGGTATGTCTCAACTTGATATTTTACCCACAATAATTGATTTAACAGGTGCAGGTGGAGTTTTAAAAACTTATGGTGATAGTATATTTATGAAGGAAAAAAACTATATACCTTATAGAAGATTAAAATTAGATAGAAAAAAAATACAAGAAAAAATTAACTTTTGAACCATTTTTCGGGGGGAACAAACTTTATATTTTTAGTTTTTATTTCTTTGAGAAATTTTATAAATTTTTTAACTTCAATCGGTACACTTCCGTTAGAATGAACTAAAAGTATGGATTTTTGTGGGTAAGACTTTTGACCTCCCCAGAAATTTACACTGAGAGGTAGTAAATTCATTTCATAAAGGATAGCTAAATTTTCAGGATTGTATTTAAGCCCTGGAAACCTGAAAAAACAGGATGGAATAAGTCCATTTTTTAACATAATTAATTCTGTTTTTATTATTTCATTTCTTAATTCAGAATTTGGGAATTTTTCTTTTATGATATAGTGACTGTAAGTATGATTGCCACTTATAAAATTAAAATTATTAGTCTTTATCCAATCAAATTCATTTTTATGCATTTCAATCCATTTTCCAGAGAAGAAAATAATAAAAACAATCTTATTTGAAGTATTTTTTTCAGTCTCTGCTATGGCTTTATAGAAATTTGTATCGAGAGGTTCGTCAGTAGGACATAAATCTGTTGTTAGTAAAACCAAGGCATTTTTTTGTATTAATTTTTCTGTCTTGTTAAATTCTCCAATAGTGTTTGAATTGTTATAAAAACTTTTTTTGATTTTTGTAAAAGGCTTATCTTCAAAATAAAATCCATCAATTTCTATAAAATTTGTGTCTCTTATTAAGAAGGTTTCGAGGGTTTCTGGATTTATAGCAATAAATGCTTTTTCTTGATTAGTGTATGAAATTTCCCTTGTGAGAATTAAATTTGTTCCATTGAAGTTGACAAATTTTTCTATTACTACATATTCCGAAATTTCATTATTGGTAGAGAAAAATTTTTGAGCATCTGCATTCAAAAAATTTGAAATTAACATTAAGATAAGAATAACAGGCATATTACCTCATAAATTTTAGGTTTATTAATTATAAATTCTTGTAGCTTATTTATCAAAAATTTGTTATTTTTTTTGTTCTGGGTTATCATTTTATATGGATGAAAGGGGAATAGTTGTTTCAAACAATAATGGTAAATTGAAAATAAAGATAGTAGGTAGTGATCCTTCCTTCTGTGAAAAATGTAGCATACGAGGAATATGCAATCAGGATAGTGGAGAGAGATTTATAGTTCTTAAGTCCAAGGAAAATATAGAGGAAGGTACTGAAGTCTTGATTAAAAGTAGTGAAGGATTCGGAGTTTTTCTTGCTTTTATTGTATTTTTGATGCCTATTCTTATTTACATCTTTTTAAGCTATGTGCTTGGCAAATTTTTCCCTTATTTTCTCTCTTATATTTTTTCTTTTGTTGGAGTTATATTGTATTTTATTCTTTTGGGAATTTTTCAGTTGAAAATTTTTTCAAAAGTAAAGGTAATTAAAGATTTTGATAATTAATTTTAATTAATAATGCATAACAATGAAAAAATCTAACATTTTGTATAAAAGAAAAGTCTATTTTTAAACAGAAACAAAATTTTATATAAGTTTTTAAATTTTGACATAATATTCTGTTTTATGCTAAAATAAACACTATGCAAAAAGTAATTCTTTCTTTGCCAATAATAGGTAAGTTTCTTTCTGCGAGACCTATGCTACTTCGAGTTGTTGAAAATATAAGCTGGCTTTCACTTGACAAAGTTATCCGCATGGGGGTTGGACTTTTTGTTGGGGTATGGGTGGCGAGGTATCTTGGGCCTGCTGGTTATGGAATGCTGAATTATGCTGTGGCGTTTGTGAGCCTTTTCAGTGCCCTGGCCACTCTTGGACTTGACCAGATTGTAGTAAGGGAGCTTGTTCATACACCAGAAAACGAAGGTAAACTTGTTGGTACATCTTTTTTTCTTAAACTGATTGGTGGAATTCTTGTTCTTTTTCTTTCTACATTGACGGCTTTTTTTATCCATAAAGGAGATTTAAAAACCATATTGATGATTTTCTTTGTTTCTCTTGGAATGGTAGCCCAGGCTTTTTTAGCCATTGATTTTTTCTTTCAGAGTAAAATTCTTTCAAAATATACAGTTATAGCTCAGAATACCGCTTTTTTTGCTGTGTCATTTATGAAAGTTTTTCTTATCCTTATGAAACAGTCAGTTGAATGGTTTGCTATTATGTCTGTGTTTGAAGCTTTCATAGTCGGTGTTTTTCTTGTGTTTTTTTATAACAAAAAGGGAGGACATATTTCTTGCTGGAAATTTGATATAGCTACAGCAAAAAAACTTCTCCACGATAGCTGGCCACTTATACTTTCGAGCGTAGCAATCACTATCTATATGCGTGTTGATCAGGTTATGATTCGTAATATGTTGGGTGAAAAGGAGGTCGGGTGGTATTCGGCGGCGGTGAGTTTGACGGAGGTGTTTTGGATAATTCCTGGAATGATTATGAATTCTATTTTTCCTGTACTTGTTCAATCTAAAAAAGAAAGTGAACAACTTTATTATGACAGACTCCAGTGGAGTTATGTAATTATGCTTTTGATGGGTTTATCTATAGGAATAATTGTAGCTATATCTTCTACACAAATAGTAAAAATTCTTTATGGGAAAGAGTTTTCTCCTACTGCTAATATATTGAAAATATATGTGTTGGCTACTATAATTATATTTTGGGGAGCACCTACAAGCAAATGGAGTGTAATTGAAAATCTTCAAAAATTATCTTTTTCAAGAACTATGATTGCAGCATTTGTAAATGTTTTATTGAACTTTTTTTTAATTCCAATATGGCAAGGGTTTGGTGCTGCTTTGGCAACTGTTTTTGCACAATTTGTAAGTGCGATAGGCATAAATCTTTTTGATAAAAGGACAAAAAAGGTTACTTTAATTATGTTAAAATCTTTTCCTTTAATGTTTAATTTTAAAAAAATTTTTTTATTCTGGAAGTTTAAATGATAGTACATATTATGATTTTGGATAAATTTATTCCTCCTTTTATAGATTTTATTGAGGAAAATTTTGACGAGAAAGATCATATTTTTATCTTGTTTAGTGTTAAAGAAAATAAATATGGTTTAAAAGAAAGTAGTCGAATAGTTTGGGTTTATCCAGATAGAAATTTGATTTTTTTTATGAGATGGCTAAAATTTGCTCAAAAACTTATTTTTGTAAACTTTTTACTTTACAAGTCAAAGAAAATTATATTCCATGGTCTATGGGATTTTTATTCTATTTTTCTTATGCTACTTCAACCATGGTTATTTAAAAAATGTTATTGGGTTATGTGGGGAGGAGATTTTTATTTCCCTGAAGAACAACCATGGTGGAGAAGAGCGAGTATAAGAAAAATAAAGCATTTTGTTACTTATATTCCTGGAGATTTTAAATATTTGAGAGTTTATTATAAAATTCGTGAGAATACATATTATGAATGTCTTATGTACCTTAGTAATGTGTATAATGTAATAGAAACTGAAAGCAATGTTTATAATGATAATGATTATAAAGGGGAAGAAATTTACCTCCTTGTAGGGAACTCTGCTACTGAAACTAATAATCATTTTTTTATATTTGATAAACTTCTTTCTTTCAGAGATGCTTGTATAAAAATATATGTCCCTTTATCATATGGAGATATGGGATATGCTCAAAAGGTTATACAGAAGGGGAAGGATCTATTTGGAGAAAAGTTTGTTCCTATAACTAAGTTTCTAACATTTGAAGAATATATTGAATTTCTTAAAGAGATAGATATTGCGATTTTTGCTCATAATAGACAACAAGCGATGGGGAATATTATTACTCTTTTGGGGATGGGGAAAAAGGTGTATATGAATAAATATTCTACTTCATTTCAATTTTTTTCTGGTATTGGAGTAAAAGTATTTGATGTAAATGCTTTAAACATAGAAAAATTAGATTTTAAGGAAGCTAATAATAATTCAAAAATTATAAAAAAATACTTTTCTTATGACAAACTTTATCGACAATGGGAGGTTATATTAAATGATTGATAGGAATACTAAAGTTGCCTTTTATGCTATGACTTCTAAAGGTTATTTTGTTATAGAAAAATTTATTCAAGAATTTGGTTCTGATTCCATTGAATATATTGTTTCTAGTTCTGATGAAAAAATACAGTTGGATTTTTATAATGATATAAAAAAATTAGCTGACTTACATCAAATCAAATTCTTTGATAGAAAAGATGATTATCGCAATATAGAAAATGAATTCAAAGGCTATAAATTTGCAATTGCTTGGAAATGGTTAATAAAAGATTATAATAATCTAATCGTATTACATGATTCTCTTTTACCAAAATATAGGGGTTTTGCTCCATTGGTTCAAATGTTGTTAAACGGCGAAAAGAGGATTGGGGTAACAGCTATTATGGCTACTGAACGTTATGATGAAGGAGACATATTACTACAAAAACAGATAAAAATTACATATCCTATTTGTATAATGGATGCTATTCGTTGTATAGAACCTTTATACTATGATATTGTAAAAGAATTGTATAAAAAAATTTTAAAAGGGAAGAAATTAAAAGGAAAAAGACAAAATTCCCAAAAAGCTACTTTTAGTATGTGGCTAGATGAGAAGGATTATTTTATAGATTTTAGTTGGAGCGCAGATAAAATAGAGAGATTTGTGAAAGCAGTTGGTTTTCCTTATGATTGTGCAAAGGCTTATGTTAATGGTTCTATTGTTAAAATAGTTGATGTAGAAAAGGCAGATATAGATGTGTGTGTGGTTAATAGACAAAGACATTACGGAAAAGTAATTTTTAAAGAAAAATATCCAGTTGTAGTGTGTGGAAAAGGCTTACTAATCATAAAAGAGATAAGAGATAGGAAAGGAAATAATATAATAGACCAGATAAATTTTAGAACGAGGTTCGAATGAGAGGTTATAGAATTCCTTTTAACAAACCTTGTTATACAGGGAATGAAGACAAGTATATTTTACAAGCAATAAGAAGTGATAAGATTTCAGGAGATGGATATTTTGGGGAATTATGTGAGAAATGGTTTCAAGAAAAACTTCAATGTAAAAAAGCTCTTTTAACTCCTTCTTGTACTCATGCACTTGAAATGTGTGCTCTTCTTATTGATCTTAAGGAAGGAGATGAAGTTATTATGCCCTCTTATACGTTTGTTAGTACGGCTAATGCATTTGCATTGAGGGGAGCAAAAATAGTTTTTGTAGATATAAGACCTGATACTATGAACATTGATGAAACATTGATTGAAAAAGCTATAACAGAAAGAACAAAAGTTATTGTACCAGTCCATTATGCAGGTGTGGCTTGTGAAATGGACACAATTATGAATATTGCGACAAAGCATAATCTTATTGTGGTAGAAGATGCAGCACAAGGAATGATGAGCACCTATAAAAATAAACCACTTGGAACTATAGGTCATTTGGGAACTTACAGCTTTCATGAAACAAAAAATTTTACAAGTGGAGGAGAAGGGGGACTTCTTATCATTAATGATGAAAGATTTATAGATCGAGCTGAAATTATCAGAGAAAAAGGCACAAATAGAAGTAAATTTTTCCGTGGAATGGTGGATAAATATACTTGGGTCGATATAGGAAGTAGCTATCTTATGAATGAACTAAGTGCTGCATATCTATGGGGACAACTTGAAAAAGCGGATGAGATAACTAAAAACAGACTAATTACTTGGGAAAAATACTATTATGGACTCAAAGAACTAGAATTAAAAGGTTTGATAGAATTACCGAAAATTTCTGATGGAAGGGTACACAATGGACACATGTTTTATATTAAAGTAAAAGATTTAACTACTAGAACAGCACTTTTAGAGTATCTCAAGGAAAACGAGATTTTAGCAGTGTTTCATTATGTGCCACTTCATAGTGCACCGGCAGGTCTAAAGTTTGGTAGGTTTCATGGTGAGGATATTTTTACAACACATGAAAGCGAGAGGTTGATTAGGTTGCCCTTGTATTATGGGATGAGTCACGAAGACAACAAAAAAGTAATAGAGGTAGTGAAGGAATTTTTTAATGAAACCAAGTAAATTTCATTCAAATAGAGATTGGCATAACTGGCTTGTTTATAAGATTGGTGATAAATTTTTAGAAAAATATTCCAAGTATTATGGAGGTCGCCTCGTGGATTTAGGGTGTGGAGAGGCCCCATATAAAGAGTATTTTTTACAATATGTTGAAGAATATATTGGGGTTGATTGGACAAACACACTACATAATTCAAAGGCTAATGTAGCATCAAATCTTAATGAAAAAATAGAGTTGCCCGATGAATTTGCAGATACACTGATATCTCTGTCTGTTATGGAGCATCTTTGCGAGCCACAAATTTTTCTCAACGAAAGCTACAGGATACTCAAGAGGGGAAGGTATATGATATTACAAGTTCCTTTTATGTGGTGGGTTCATGAATCACCATATGATTATTTCAGGTATACTCCTTATGGTTTAAAATATCTATTTGAAAAGTCTGGTTTTAAAGTTATTTCTATAGAACCTCAAGCTGGTATTTTTACTACTTTATTTTTAAAGTTTAACTATTTTACATTAAGATTTACTTCAATAAGATTTTTTGGGATATTAATCAGGTTATTTTTAATTCCTTTGTGGTTTTTATTACAAGTTTTAGCTCCCATATTTGATAAGCTGGACAGGAATTGGGAGTTGGAGACTTGTGGATATTTTGTAGTAGCAAAAAAAGTTTAATAACTTTTTTGTTAGAAAAATGATATGAAGGGGTAAGATAAGGTTATGAATTTTTCATATAACCAGTTTCAATTTAAAGAAAAATCAATTGAATTTTCAATAAGTTTTTTAATATTTTGAAATATTAATGAAATATTAATTTTGGATTTTTGTATGGAGAAAAGTATAAAATTTTCCGTTGTAATTCCTACGTACAATAGAGAAAGTACAATTTATAGGTGTATATCTTCCGTTTTGAATCAGACTTTTCAAGATTTTGAAATAATTGTTGTTGATGATTGTTCTACTGATCTAACTAAGGAATTAGTTTTATCAATTCCTGATTCAAGGATTAAGTTTATAGAATCGGCTGAAAAAAGTGGAGCCCAAAGAGCCAGAAATATTGGGATAAAAGAATCTAAATACTCATGGATTGCTTTTTTGGATTCGGATGATTATTGGGAACCTATAAAACTTGAAAAAATGGCAGAGATAATTAAAAAAAACTCCTTTAATTTATACATGGTTATACATAGTGATTGTTACTGTTTAGATGAGATATCGGGTAAGAAATGGATTTGGCGGTTGCCTTTAACTCAAGGATACAGTTATAAATTGCTTTTGAAAAGACCATCCCCTATGTTTCAAGGAATGGTTACTTCAAAGAGAGTAATTGAAGAAATTGGAATGCTTGATGAAAAAGTTCCTTCTTATCAAGAATGGGAAACTTCAATAAGACTCTCTCAAAAATGTATTTTTTTTCATATTCGTGAACCTTTATTTACTTATGTCTTTCATGAAGAGGAAACAATATCAAAAAATAAGCTTAAAGAAATAGATGGTTATTCTTATATTTTGAATAAATTTAGAAATGAAATGTTATCAAATAAATTAGTTAACAAGCATATTATCAATTTGATTATCAAATGTTTAAGTTATAATTTAACCAATAAAATTAATGATTTTGTGTGTCAGCTTGATGTTCCGGCTGTTATAAGGAATTTTTTAACTTTTTTTTTATTTAATAAATTTTTTTCTCGTAAAATAAAACTTATTTTTTTAAATTTACTAGGAGTAATTTTATGATAGAAAAGATATCAGTTGATTCAGTTTTACTCGCTTTAATAATCAGAAGAAATTTTACGAAAGATGGCATAGAATTTTTTACACCGCAAAATTTCTCACAGCAGCTTGCATATATGAGAAGGAAGGCTGGTTATGTAATAGCCCCACATGTTCATAATATCGTAGAAAGAAAGGTTGAATATACACAAGAGGTTTTGTTTATTAAAAGTGGAAAGGTAAGAGTAGATTTTTATGATGAAAATAAAAAATATATCAAAAGTACAGTAGTTGAAACGGGAGATGTTATTTTATTAGCTCATGGTGGGCATGGTTTTGAAATGCTTGAAGAATCGGAAATTATTGAAGTAAAACAGGGGCCTTATCTTGGAGAAGAGGATAAAGTAAGGTTTGATCCAATAGATAAATCTGAATTAAAGGTGGATTTATGATACCAGTAAATGAACCACTTTTGAATGGTAAAGAGAGAGAATATCTTCTGGAATGTATAGAAACTGGATGGATTAGCTCTGAAGGACCTTTTATCAAAAATTTTGAAGAAAAGTTTTCTGCTTTTGTGGGTAAAAAATTTGGGGTTGCTGTTTCCAATGGAACTGCTGCATTAGAAATTGCCTTAAAAGCATTGGGGCTGAATTCTGAAGATGAAGTTATTATTCCCGACTTTACAATTATTTCCTGTGCTCAGGCTGTTGTAAAGACAGGAGCAAAAATAGTTCCAATTGACTGTGATTTCAGAACTTTTAATGTAAAGGTTGAGGATATAGAAAGAAGAATAACAGAAAGAACAAAAGTTATAATGGCAGTTCATATCTATGGGTTACCTGTCGATATGGAAGTTGTTTTGTACCTAGCAAAAAAATATAATTTGAAAATTATAGAAGATGCAGCGGAGGCTATAGGCTTAACTTATAAAAATAAACAATGTGGTAGTTTTGGTGATATTTCTGTGTTCAGTTTTTATGCGAATAAGCATATTACAACTGGGGAAGGCGGAATGATATTGACAGATGATGAAGAAATTTATGAAAAATGTAAGTATTACAGAAATCTTTGTTTTTCAACAGCTCCAGGACTTCGTTTTATCCATGAAGATTTGGGATGGAATTATAGAATGACAAATTTACAGGCCGCATTGGGTTTGGCTCAACTCGAACGTATAGAGAGTATAGTAGAAAAAAAACGCTGGATAGGGAGGAAATATGGTAAACTTTTGTCAGACATTGAAAATATTTATCTTCCTATTGAAAAAACAGACTATGCTGAAAATATTTTTTGGGTTTTCCCTATAGTATTAAAAGATGAAGTTAATAAATCTGCCAAGGAACTAATGAGAGAGTTGCAATTGAAAGGAATAGGAACAAGGCCATTTTTTTATCCTATTCATAAGCAACCAATTTTAAGGAAATTAAAATGCTTTGGTGGAAATATTAAAGAGGATTATTATATCAATTCACCAAAACTTTATGAAAAGGGATTTTATATTCCTAGTGGTTTGGCTTTAACTGAAGAACAAATTGAAAAAGTTTCAGAGATATTACATGAGGTGCTGTTATGAAAAGTTTTGGCAATTTATATTCAAAATATTATGATCTTCTTTATAAAGATAAAGATTACAAAAGAGAAGTAGATTATATTGAAACCCTTATAAAGGAAAATATTAGTTTTGCTACCAATATTCTTGATTTTGGATGTGGTACAGGGAGGCATGCAGAATTGTTATGTGAAAGGGGATATATGGTGCATGGAATTGATATCAGTGAGGATATGATAAAGGTAGCAAAAGGGAGAATAAAAGGGAAAGAGGGCAGATTGTACTTCACTTGTGGAAACGTCGAAGAAATGAAACTTGATGGTAGTTTTGATGTTGTAATTTCTTTGTTTCATGTATTAAGTTATCAAAATTCTAATAAACAACTTGAAAATGTTTTTGATTTCGTAAGAAATGTTTTAAAAGATAACGGAATTTTTATATTTGATTTTTGGTATGGGCCAGCTGTTTTAACAGATCGACCAACTATAAGAATAAAAAGATTGGAAGAGAACGATATAAAAATTACCAGAATAGCTGAGCCAGTTCTTTATCCTCAAAAAAATTTAGTTGAAGTTGATTATGAGATCTTTGTAGAAAACAAATTAACAAGAGAAGTTGACAATCTAAAGGAAATTCATAATATGAGATACTTTTTTGACCCGGAGTTGGAGTATATGTTAGAAAAGATAGGATTTTCAGTGATTAAAAAATTAAAATGGTTGTCATTAAAGGATGAACCAGATTTTCAAAGCTGGTATGTTGTATGGGTGGTGAAAAAGGTATGAAAATAGGTGTTATTATTGATTCAAAGTTGGATGTCGGTGGCGGATTTCAACATGTTCTTGCAACAGTTTTAAATCTTTCAAAGCAAAAAAAGTATGAATTTTTCTTTTTTGTTTTTTCTAAAGAGAACTTAAAAATATTAGAAAAGTATGAATTAAAGGTTTATTTTATAAAAAATAATTTATGGGATAAAATTTTTTTATTTTTTTCCTGTCAGAGTTGGTTTTTAATTTTTAATAGTGTTTTTAATTTTTTGATAAGTTCTTTTGAAAAGAAAATTCAGAAATTTTCTTTGGATTTGATTTATTTTCCAGGGCCTTCGCCTCTTATACTTTGTTTAAAGAAACACAATTATGTAATTAATGTTTTTGATCTTGCTCATAGAGATTTTCCAGAATTTCCAGAAGTCAATTTCAATTATGAATTTGAATTAAGGGAAATATTTTATAATAGAGTCTTAAAAAAGGCGGTGGCTATTATTGCTGATTCTCCTGCTGGCAAAGAGAAAATTGTGAAACTTTATCAAATAGATCCTTCTCGAGTTTTTTATTCTTACTATCTACCTTCTGTGAGTTTAAACGAAAAACTGGAAGTAGATATTTATAGAAAATATAAAATAGATAAAGATTATATTTTTTATCCAGCTCAATTTTGGAGTCATAAGAATCATGTATATATAGTAGATGCTATTAGCATACTAAGAAATAAAGGAATTGAAGTTTGTGCTGTTTTTAGTGGTTCTGATAAAGGAAATTTAAATTTTGTTATGGAATATGCAAAAGAAAAAAGAGTTTATGATTTGATAAAATATCTTGGTTTTATTCCTGGTGAAGATTTATACTCTTTATATAAAAATGCAATTGCCTTGGTTATGCCAACATATTTTGGACCCACAAATATTCCACCTTTAGAGGCTTTTCTTGTGGGGGTGCCAGTTATATATTCAGATCTTCCTGAGTTAAAAGAACAACTTGGTGGTGCGGGGTTACTTTGTGATTTAAAAGATCCTGCTTCATTAGCTGATACAATAGTAAGACTTATTAATGACAAGAAATTAAGAGAACAATGTATTATAAAAGGCAAAGAAAGATTGGAGGAATTAACAAGAGATACATTACAGAATTCTTTAGAAATAATAATAGAAAATTATAAATCAAAACTAAAATGCTGGAAAGAAGTAAAATTATAGGAAACCTGAAATATTATAATTATTGAAGTTTTATTTGATTTTTCAAGCAAATTTATAATAAAAATAAAGGTTAAGTCTTCTTTAGTTTAGATAAAAAAGGGGTCTGAAAAAATCAAAATTGGTTAGGATAACATTTTTAAGGAGGAGTTTGAGTGTTATTAAAGAGTATTTAAATTAATTTCTTTATATAAAATTTGAAATATAGGTTTAGATTCTATATTTCTTTTTTTTAATTTTTTTGAAGACAAAGAATACAGTTAAAAATTTTTAATTTATTATATTTAAAATGACACAAAAGAATGAAAAAAGCTTATAAAAGAAACTATAGAGAATAAAAGTATATGACATAGAATTTAAGTTGTCAATTATCTTTTATAGGGGTAATTATAGAATTTACTGATATTCACGAGGGCTTGAAGAAACTTTTTTTGATAATGATGTTGTTTAATATAATAGCTGGAAATAAAGGAGAAAAATAGATGAAGGTTTTACATATTTCCACAACAGTTGGTTATGGTGGGGCTGGTTTGAGATTGGTAAAAAATTATTAAAAGTTCGTTGTATCTAAAAACAATTTGCTTTTTATTATACTGTATAGAAACGGAGTAAATATTATTATGAATATAGTTCACGATAATATTATTTTTTCAATGCAAACTTCAGGATGGATTTCTTATTACTGGTCGGAACTTCAAAAAAGACTGTTAGGAGAATTAGAAGGTTCTTTGGTTATCTATGAAGATAAAAATCAAAATATTTTTTCTGGATATTTTCATAAAATAGAAAAATTAGGTTTTTTTTCAGGAAAGTTGTTTTCACACATTCCTTTCTTTCTTAAAAAAATCCCTTCTCCCTCTCTTTTTCATAGTAGTTATTATCGTATTTCCCTTCAAAAGGATGTTTATAATATTACCACGGTTCACGATTTTATTCATGAGTATTATCCCTACGCGTTTCCTTTTTATGAAAGGGAAATAGAGAAATGGCATAAGAGAACGGCTATTCTTCAATCCTATGGGATTATTTGTGTTTCTGAGAATACCAACAGAGATTTATTACGGTTTTATCCAAAGGCTTCGGATAAAGAGATAGAGGTGATTTATCATGCGGCACACGAAGGGTATAAACCATTGAATAAGCCAAAAGATGATCTTTATCAACATTTTCCTGAAATAGTCAATAAAACGTATATTCTTTATGTGGGAAGTAGAGCTCCATACAAAAATTTTCCTGTAGCCCTCTCTATAACAAAGAATTTGCCTTCTCTTTCTCTTGTAGTTGTTGGTGGAGGGGTTTTTTCAGCGGAAGAAAAAAGACTGTTGCAAGATATTCAGGGTAGAGTGTACCATTATCAGGGGCTTTCTATTGAAAAGTTAAATATGCTGTATAACAATGCTCTCTGTTTGGTTTATCCTTCTTTTTATGAAGGTTTTGGAATTCCACCACTTGAGGCGATGCAAGCAGGTTGTCCTGTTGTTGTTTCCAATACATCGTCTCTTCCTGAGGTGGTAGGGGAGGCTGGTATTTTGTGCAATCCTGAAAATGAAGGGGAGTTTGTTGAAGGAGTAAGGGACCTTCTCACAAATCCAGAACTTCGATTGTCTATGAAGGAGAAAGGATTTGCTCAAGCTCAGAAATTTAGTTGGGAGAAAACCTTTCAAAAAACGTTAGCTTTTTATGAGAGAGTGTGGAGGAAGATTTTTAATAAAGGAGAAAAAGTATGAGTTTAGCTCCTATAGTTCTTTTTGTTTACAATCGCCTGGAACACACAAAACAAACAATTGAAGCTCTACAAAATAACACCTTGGCAGCTCAAAGTGAGTTATTTATCTATAGTGATGGTCCAAAGAATGAAGCTACTTACGAAAGTGTCCAAGAGGTTAGAGAGTACATTAACCAAATTAAAGGGTTTAAGGAACTCCATATTATTATGCGAGAGAGTAATTATGGTCTTACAAAAAATATTGCTTCTGGAGTCACTGAAATTATTAATAAATACAATAGAGTGATAGTTCTTGAGGATGATATTGTAACCTCCAAGTATTTTTTAGAATTTATGAATGATGCATTAAATTACTATGAAGATAAAAAAGAAGTTTGGCATATAAGTGGTTATAATTATCCTGTTTCAATACGAACGGAGGAGGATACCTATTTCAGCAGTCTTATGGATTGTTGGGGATGGGCAACTTGGAAAGATAGATGGCAATATTTTTCGCTTTCTAGAAAAATTTTGTGGAAGATTCTTTTTTTACCCGGGGAGCAGAGAAAAAAGTTTGATTTGTGGGGAGCAGAAATTTTTATGGATCAGCTTTATCTCAATCTTCTTGGATTAATTAATACTTGGGCTATTTTCTGGTATGCCCAGATTTTTCTTAATAGTGGGCTTTGTTTACATCCTGCTAAGAGTTTAATTAACAATATTGGTCATGATAAAAGTGGAGAAAACTGCGAAGAAACAAACTTATATTACCATGAAAAATTTTGTGAAATATATCCATTGAGGTTTACAGATAGTTATCAGATTAATGAAGAAATTGTTAGAAATATTGGGAATTATTTAAGGTTGCATAAAACTCCTTTTTCTAATAAGATGTTGAAATTGTTAAAAATACTAAAGAAGAATTTTTTTGGACAAAAAACATGAATAAACACCTTTATATTCTTCTCCCAGTTCACAATCGTAAAGATACGACTGAAACATTTGTCAAATGTCTTTTAAGACAGACCTTTCAGAATTTTAAACTTATTCTTATAGACGATGGTTCCACAGATGGCACTTCTGAAATGGTTCTGTCATATTTGCCTGATTCTGTTATTATAAAAGGTAAAGGTAAATGGTGGTGGGGAGGTTCTCTCCATCAAGGTTATAAGTGGGTAAAAAAGAATGTCTCTAATGTAGAAGATATAGTTCTGATTATCAATGATGATGTTGAATTTGAATCAGACTTTTTAGAGAGCGGCATTCGTTTTCTTGAGACACATGAAAAGACTCTTCTTCTTGCTCAGGCAAGAAGTATGCAGACTAAAGAACTTCATGATACAGGGACAAAGATTGACTGGAAACACTTTACTTTCAGAAATGCCCTTGAAGGTGAGGAGATTGATTGCCTTGCTACACGTGGACTATTTTTGAAAGTTAAAGATTTTTTGACTATAGGATGTTTTCATCCTATAATACTTCCACATTATCTTTCTGACTATGAGTTTACGATAAGGGCAAAGAGGAAAAGGTTTCATCTTATGACAACGCGAGAAGTGTGGCTATGGATGGATGAGGAAAAGACGGGGTATCATAAGGTTGGAGGGATAAAACAGGTGTTTTCCAAAAAGTCGGCAGTGAATCCATTGTATTTACTCTGTTTTATATTGCTTGCGTGTCCGTGGAGGTATAAAATGCATGCTATTTGGAAGGGGATAGTGAAGAAGATGTTTTTATATGTATTCAAGTTGTAAAAAAATAAAAAAAATTGGAAAATATAATAAAATTAAGAGAGGATAAAATATGATTGGTTTAATGATATTAGCAATAATGCAATATTTTGTTCCAGGTTGTTTATTGTATACTTTTTTAAATAGAAAAAAGGTAGTAAAAGAGAATTTGATTCTTATTGTAATTTTTTCTTTTGCTTTAAGTCTTGTTATTAATTATGTTTTTGTGTTTTTTACAGTTTTGTTAGGTGTGTATAATCAAACCATAGTGTATTTATTTCTAATTTTCGAGATTATTCTTCTTTTTATTCTTGAGACGCGTTTTCATGCGTTTGATATTTTTAGAATAAAAGAGAGCTGGAATGAGTTTCAAAATTTTTTGTTTGAAAAGAAGTATGTTTTTTATAAATTATTTTTGCTTTTTTTCTTTTCTATAATTTTTAATGATTTTTATGGATTATTAAAACAAAATACCAAGAATATTTTTTATGATTGGGATGCAGTGGTTTCTTGGAATAGATGGGCTGTTGTTTTATTTCAAGGGAGATTTCCTGAAGGTACCTGGCATTATCCACAACTTCTTCCTGCTAATTGGTCATTAGCATACAAGATTATGGGTGCAGAACTGCAGTTTATTCCTCGTTTTATGTGTACTTTTTTCCCAGTGTTTTTGGTTTTATTTCTTTTTGTTCAAGGTATACAGAAAAGATCGTATGCTTTTCTTTTGGCGGCATTAGCACTTTATTGCGTTTTAAAATTTTCTGGGATGTATGGAATTGATAATGGATATGCTGATATTCCTGTTGCTTTTATGGGGTTTGTTGGTTTATTGACTTTTTTAGCTGGTTTAGAGAAAGAAAATGAGGAAGAGAAAGTTTTTTATATCTTAATAGGCTTGGTTATTAGTGGCGGAGCTGCTGTTACAAAACAGGCAGGTATTTATGTTTTTTTATTATACCCGTTTTTATTTTTGATGTTTGCGTTTCGTAATAAAAAACCGATGAATATTTATATTCGATTTTTCGTTTTTTATATATTAGTTGCGATATTGGTTGTTATACCATTTTATCTTTATGCAGAATATTTGATTAAAACAGGGAAGAATAGTAGCGAGGTTCAATATTTAACTCAAGGTATTCATAGAGGCAAGAATTTTTTAGAAAGATTATTTAGTGCCTATAACGAGTATGCATGGGCCATTTGTAAAAATCAGGGAATATATATTTTTTTCTTTCTTTTTTCTTTTTTTATAAAGGAAGGTAGATTATATTCTTTGTTAGGTTTAGGATATTGGCTTATATGGGCGTTCTTTTTTTCTTATGACCTTCGTAATTCAGCTTTAGCCACACCTTTTATTGTATTAGGTACTACTGAGGGCTTTCAAAAACTTTTTGATTGTGTGTATGAAAAAATGAGCAAATTAAGCAAAATCCAAATAATTCTCAATGTTCTTTATATAACTGGAATAATTTTTGTTTTCGGAATAATTATTTTTCTTAACTTTAAATATCCATTGGAAAGACTACAAAGAAAGCAAAAAGATTTAAAAATGCATATAGGAAATTATGATTTGAATAAAGCTTTATATACTTATCATCAGACAACTGGTTTTAAGGGAAAGATTATGAGTGAATATCAATTCATTGGATTTCTTCCTGGACTTGAGTCCTTTTATGTCTTATATCATTTTGAAGATTTTGAAGGTTTAGAACATTTTAAAAAACATCTTTCTTTGTCTGATGCATATTATATTTTGTATCCAGATTGGACTGAAAGTAGTGTTAAGTTATATATAGAGGAAAAGATCAAAAGAAATGAATGGATTCTAATATTTTCTAATATAGCAGGACATTCATTAGTTCAAGTAAAAAAGTAAAAAAACAAGGTAAAAAATTTATGGTTTTTATTTTAATTCCAGCCTACAATCCTTCTAAAAATCTTGTTGAAGTTGTCAAGAATCTAAAAGGCTTGGGCTTTGATTATATTTTAGTTGTAAATGATGGTTCAAAGAATGAGTGTAATTCTATATTTGAAAAACTAAAAAATTCTTACGATTGTTTACTTTTATATCATACACATAATCAAGGGAAGGGAAAGGCTATCAAAACAGGAATTCAATATATTATACAATCTTATCCAGAATGTACTGGAATTATAACTGTAGATGCTGATGGACAGCATTTGCCAGAAGACGTTAAAAAGGTTTTTTTAAAGTTTCAGGAACATCCAAATGCTCTTGTTCTTGGTGTCAGAGATTTTCAACAAAAAAACATTCCATTAAGAAGTAAATTTGGCAATATCTTAACAAGAAAAATTTTTGCTATAATGGCAGGGTATAAATTGAGTGATACACAAACAGGTTTAAGAGCCATTCCGATTAATTTTGCTCAAAAGCTTTTGTGTTTGAAAGAAAATCGGTATGAATTTGAAATGAAGATGCTTCTTATGGCAAAAGAAATGGTTGATGGAGTGTATGAGATACCAATTTCAACAGTATATGTAGAAGATAATATAAGTAGTCATTTTAATCCAATTCTGGATTCTTTGAAAATTTATTTTGTACTTTTGAGGTTTGTTTTCTCTTCTTTAAGTTCAAGTTTTATTGATTTTATTGTTTTCACATTTGTTTTTTTAGTTACAAATAGTATTAGTTTGGGTATTTTAATAGCTCGTCTTATTAGTGGAACATATAATTTTATAGTCAATAAACATTTTGTTTTTAAAAATAAAAGGTCTTTTATTTTTTCTTTTTTTCTTTATTGGCTTTTGGTAATAATTTTAGGAGCAATGTCATACTTGGGAATTAAATATTTAAATTTTTATACAAAGATTAATGTTTTAATCGCTAAAATAATAGTAGAAACTTTCCTTTTTCTTTTAAGCTTTTTTGTTCAAAAAGAAATAATTTTTGTTGCAAAAAATAAATTATTTTACAAAAAATAGTTTTCTTTATATTGACTATGAGTTTACGAAAGGGGCAAAAAGGAAAGGGTTTCATCTTATGACAACGCGAGATGTATGGCTCTGGATGGATGAGAAAAAGAGGGGATATCATAAAGTTGGGGGTATAAAGCAGGTCTTTTCAAAAAAGTCTTCGGTGAATCCAGTGTATTTACTCTGTTTTATATCGCTTGCGTGTCCGTGGAGGTATAAAGTCTGGGCTATTTATTTTGGGATTGTTAAGAAGGTTGTCAAATATTTTAGGGGGAAATAGATGAAGTTTTTTTCTTCTAAACTTGAGAAAATAGTCTTTGTTACAATTATTTTTTATTTCTTCTGTATAAAATTTATTGTGGATTATTTTTTTATTGATTCTAGGTTTATAAATTCGATTATTTTGGTTGCAGATAAAGAAATTAGTCCCTCTATTACTATCAGATGGGAGAACTTACGGGAAGAAATTTGTAAGTTTGATGAAATTTCATCAAAAGACAAAATCATTTATTATTATAATTTTAATGATTATAAAAAAGT
This sequence comes from Brevinematales bacterium, assembly GCA_037479045.1. GTDB lineage: Bacteria > Spirochaetota > Brevinematia > Brevinematales > JAOACQ01 > JAOACQ01. Next base: position 75,532 of record JBBFLL010000001.1, read on the forward strand.
AAATGAAGTAAAAATTACTTATTCTGAAAATACTCCTGTAAAATCTTATCTTGGGAAAAAGCTGTCAATTTTTAAGAGCCCAATACCTTTTTTAAATATTAAATATAGAGTAGGATTGTATTTTGACATAGCTCAACATATATACTTTTACAAAAATATATTATTCTTTATTTTTACTTTTATCGATATAATTATTTTATTGTTTTTATTGAAACTTATAAAAAAAGATAGATTTTTGAAAATAGCTTTTTTTGTTTTTTTGTTTTTGAGTTCTTTTTCTTTTTCTTTGGTTTTTACAACTAATAATTACTTAGAAAAAATTGTTTTTTATATAGTATGCTTGGCAGATATTTTTATTGGAACATTTGTTTTTATAAAAATAAGTGGTTCTTTAAGTGAAAATTTTGGCAATATTCGTAGGGTTTTAATATCTTTATTGATTTCAATTCTTTGGGTTTACATTAATTTTATTAATTTAAAATCCATTACTACAAAAACGTTTCACTCTTTTTTTGTAGTTAAATCAAGTTTATGGAGACAGGAAAATAGGAATTTATATTACTATAGGAAAGAATATGGCCATTTGTACGAGTATGGAAAATTTCTTAAATCTATAACGACAAATAGTAGAATTATTTTTCCTTCTCTTACAAGAACTTTTGGCAATGGGGCAGTAATAAGATATTTTATTTATCCTAATGTACCAGTCATGGTTCCGAAAGAGTATTGTTATTCAAAGGAAAAATTTGTAAAATTTTTAAAAGAAAATGAATTATTACCTTGTTATATTGCTGTTTTAAGAAAGGGCATGGATATATGGGGCAGTGATTTTGAGTGGCCTTCTTTTCAATTGTATGCAAAAAAGGAATATACTTTGACAAATAAAGATTATGGAGATTGCATATATTCAATTTTATATCTTGAGGAGGCATCTAAATGAAACTTGCTGGTATAATTTTACCTTTTTTTATAGGCTTTATTTTCATCTCTATTTTTTTTAAAAAATTAAACATTTTAGAAAAAATTGGTATAGGTTTTTTACTTTATTCTGTCCTGTTTACATTTAATTTTTTTGTCTTAAATTTATATACTGATCTTGTAATGAACGTTTTAAATGGTTTTTTTATAAACCTATTTTGGCTTCTATTAGCTATCATTTTACTATTTTTATTGAGGAATAATATAAAAGAATTTTTTAAAATTGAGATTTCTCTTTCTAAGTTTGATTGGGTCTTTACTTTGCCTGTTATTATATTTTTGTTTATAGAAATTTGGTACGGTTTCATATTTCCTGTATGGTGTTGGGATTCTGTAGCAGTTTATGATTTTTTTGGTAAGGTTTTCGCTAAAGAAGGGAATATGCTAAGTACTCTTCGTTATGGATATTTTGAGGCCTATCCTTTTTTTGTTTCTCTCCTTCATATGTGGGGTTACTTGATAGGATGGTATTCTCCTTTGTTTTTTCATGCTTTATTATATATCGCTTTTATTTTTGTTATTTACGGTTATACACTACGCAGTGAATTTCCTTTTTGGATAAAATGGCTCTTTATTTTCAGTGTTCTCGGAATAAATTCTTTATATGGTCATATAAAAATGGGTTTCAATAATCTTCCACCCACTATTTTTCTCTCTCTTGCCTTCCTCTATGGCTATGAGTGGGTGAGAACGAAAGAGTGTCCTTATCTTCTTTTGTCGTCACTTCTAGGAGGTGGCTATCTGTGGTGTAGAAATGGAGAACCATGGTGGATTTCACTTCTTCTATTCTACCTTATTTCGCTCTTTATTATAAAAGGAATAAAATGGTGGAAAAAGTGTCTACTTTTTATTCTTTCTTTTATTTTCCTTTTAACAACAAAGGTGGTTTGGGAGTATTCTTTGAGAAACTGGGAAACTCTCTTGAAAAAACAACAAAGACAAAGTGAGTTTGTTGAAATTAAAGAAAATAAAACAATAGAAAAAAGCAATATGGTAAAAAAAGAAAAATTTGAACTAAAAGTTCTTACCAACGAAACTATAAGAATAATATCTTCTGTTTTTATACCTTTACAATATATAACTCTGGATAGACTGCAAAAATATCTTCCTCTCACTATCGATATGTTCTGGAGAGCAATAGTCAAAACACGCCTTGCCTATTGGTGGATTATGATTTTCTTGATGATCTTGTTTATTTCGGATAGATCACTCTGGAAGAAATGGGAACTCTGGGTTTGGCCTTACTTTTTCTGGATAAATGTTGTTATGATTTTTGTGGGGACTTATGTTTTTATTCAAACCTTTCCGGATTGGAATATTCCGGGATCGGCAGAAAGGATGAGTATGTTTCTTGAACCTCTGGTTGTATTTTGGGCAATAACGATTATTGGTGAGTATATAAGAAAAATACCATCAAATGAAAGGAAAAAACTTTTTTCTATGGATAATCCAATGAATTGATTTTTCCTTTACAATTCTTTATAATATTTCAAAAAGGAGTTTTCGATGAAGCGTGCTCTTATTACTGGTATTACAGGGCAGGATGGGGCGTACCTTACTGAGCTTTTAATTGAGAAAGGATATGAGGTTCATGGAATAAAGAGAAGAAGCTCACTTTTTAATACACATCGTATTGATCATCTCTATCAGGATCCCCATGACCCTGACAAAAGGCTTATTCTTCACTATGGTGATATGACAGATTCTACAAATCTTATTCGTGTGATTCAGGAAGTTCAGCCCGATGAGATATACAATCTTGCTGCTCAATCTCATGTGCAGGTTTCTTTTGAAACTCCAGAGTATACGGCTAATGCTGATGCACTCGGTACGTTAAGACTTCTTGAGGCAATAAGGATTTTAAAACTTGAGAATAAAACAAAATTTTATCAGGCTTCTACTTCTGAACTTTATGGTAAGGTTCAGGCTATTCCGCAAAATGAGACAACTCCTTTTTATCCTCGTAGCCCTTATGCAGCAGCGAAACTTTATGCCTACTGGATTACTGTAAACTATCGAGAGGCATATAATATTTTTGCATGTAATGGGATACTTTTTAACCATGAAAGTCCTTTGAGAGGAGAAACATTTGTAACCCGTAAAATAACAAGGGCGGTATGTCGTATAAAACTTGGCCATCAGAAGAAACTCTATCTTGGAAATCTCAACTCAAAGCGTGATTGGGGACATGCTAAGGATTATGTTGAGGGAATGTGGCTTATACTTCAACAGGACAAGCCAGATGATTATGTCCTTGCCACAGGCGAAACTCATGAGGTGAGAGAGTTTGTAGAAATGGCATTCAATGAGGTAGGTATTGAAATAGAGTGGAAAGGGGAAGGAGTTAATGAAAAAGGAATAAGGAAGGATACAGGTGAGGTTGTTGTTGAGGTTGACCCGAGGTATTTCAGGCCTACAGAAGTAGATATTCTACTTGGAGATGCCACGAAAGCAAGAAAAAAACTTGGTTGGAAACCAAAACATACATTAAAAGAGCTTGTCAAGGATATGATTGCTTTTGATATGGAGGAAGCGAAGAAAGATTATCTACTTAAGAAGGAAGGTTTTAAAACCTTTAACTTTTCGGAGTAAATAATGGATAAGAATTCAAAGATATATGTTGCTGGTCATCGAGGGCTTGTTGGAAGCAGTATTTTAAGAATGCTTGAGAAAGAAGGCTATAAAAATATTATTGTTAAGACTCATAAAGAGCTTGATTTAACAAGGCAAAAAGATGTCGAGGAATTTTTTAAAAACGAGAAACCAGAATATGTTTTTCTATCAGCTGCGAAAGTAGGTGGAATTTTAGCCAATTCTACATATCCGGCAGATTTTATCTATCAAAATCTTGCAATATCGATGAATGTTATTCATTCATCATATCTTTATGGAGTGAAAAAATTACTATTTCTCGGGAGTTCGTGTATTTATCCAAAGTTGTGTCCTCAGCCTATAAAGGAAGAATATTTGCTTTCTGGATATCTTGAAAAGACAAATGAGGCCTATGCTATAGCAAAGATTGCTGGTCTTGAAATGGCAAAATTTTATAGAGAACAATACGGTTGTGATTTTATTTCTGTTATGCCCACAAATTTATATGGGCCTAATGATAATTTTGATTTAAAGAATTCACATGTTATTCCAGCTTTGATAAGAAAGTTTCATGAGGCTAAGATTAATAATAAGCCAGAAGTAGAAATATGGGGAACAGGTTCTCCAAGAAGGGAGTTTCTTTACATTGATGATCTTGCTAATGCCTTGTTGTTCCTTATGGAGAATTATAGTGATAGCATTCACATAAATGTAGGTACTGGAGAGGATGTAACTATAGCCGAACTTGCAGAGTTAATAAAAAAGATAACAGGATACAATGGCAAAATAGTTTATGATACTTCAAAACCAGACGGGACACCAAGAAAACTTCTTGATGTTTCAAGGTTAAATTCTTTGGCCTGGCGACCAAAATATTCTCTTGAGGAAGGTTTGAGACTTACTTATGAATGGTTTAATAAAAATTATGATATTATAAAGGGGTAGTGGTGAAAATCCTTGTGATTGTTCCAGCTTACAATGAGGAAGAAGCAATATCAGATGTTATAAAGGATTTAAAAACAAATTTTTCAGAAGCTGATATTTTAGTTATTAATGATGGTTCGAGGGATAAAACTTCAGAAGTTGCAAGAGAAAATGGGGCTTTAGTGTTAGACCTTCCAGCAAATCTTGGTATAGGTGGAGCAGTTCAAACAGGCTTAAAATTTGCTTTAAGATATGGTTATGATATAGCTATTCAGTTTGATGGTGATGGACAACACATAGCTTCTGAAATTCCTAAGCTCATTGATCCAATTAAATCAAATGTTGCCGATGCTGTTATTGGTTCAAGGTTTTTGAAGGATAGCCCATCTGATTTTAAGTCTACTCTGGGAAGAAGATTAGGTATAAAGTTTTTTGAAATTCTTAATACTATCCTTATAAGAAAGCATATTACTGACAATACTTCTGGTTTCAGAGCTTATAATCGTGAGGCGATAGAATTTATGGCATACAATTATCCCACTGATTATCCAGAGCCTGAGGCTGTTATTTTGCTTGGTAGAAATAGGTTTCGTCTTATTGAAGTGCCTGTGAGAATGAAAGAAAGAAGTTGTGGGAAGTCTTCAATATTTGGTTTCAGGGTGATTTACTATATGGTGAAAGTGACTCTTTCTATTATTATGACAGCATTAAGATATCGTATAAGGTAGGAGTGTTTGATGCAGCTAATTCAGTTAGTGGCAATATTGGGAAGTTTATGTTATCTTCTTCTTATTTTACCGCTTGTGTTCCAAAGGAAGATTCACGAAGAATATGCCATACTCTGGCTTTTTTTTGGGTTTGCTTTACTTTTATTTTCTGTGTGGAGAGAAGGTCTTGAGTACCTTGCAAAGTTTTTAGGAGTCCATTATCCTCCTTCTGCTCTTTTACTTCTACTTGTTGGGGCAATGCTTCTTATTTTGATACAGTTTTCTGTTGTGATTTCAAAACTTTCAAAAAAAATCATAGAGTTAACTCAGGAATTGGGCTTAACAAAGTTTGAACTTGAAGAATTGAAAAAAAGGCTTAAAAAATGAAGTTTTCTTTTATTATACCGTCATTTAATCAGGGGAAATTCATCAAACAGACAATAGATAGTATTTTGTTTCAGGATGTAGAAAAGGAAATAATTGTTATGGATGGTGGTTCTACAGATGAAACAATTGAGATTTTAAAATCATACGGGGATAAAATATATTGGGTATCAGAAAAAGACAATGGCCAAACTGATGCAATAAATAAAGGCATAAAAAAGGCAACGGGTGAAATAATAGCCTATATTAATTCAGATGACTATTATTTAAACGGGGTCTTAAAAATAGTTGAAAAATATTTTTCAGATAATTCAGACTTTTTATGGCTGACAGGAGATGGGATTATTGTTAATGAAAATGGAGATGTGATTCAAAAGCCAGTTTCATTGTATAAAAGACTCTGGAGAAAAATCCCATTTTTCTGGACAATTTATATAACAAATTTTATAATACAACCTTCTACTTTCTTCAGAAGAGAAGTTTTTGATAAGATTGGGCTATTTGATGAAAATAGGCATTATACAATGGATTATGACTTCTGGTTAAGGCTTTATAAAAAGGGGTATAGGCCATTGATAATAAATGAAAAAATCTCAGCTTTCAGGATTCATAGTTTTTCCAAAGGTGGGTCAAAGTTTATGGAGCAGTTTAAGGAAGATTTTGACACTTTAAAGAGATACTGTTCAAATCCTTTTTTAAAATTTTTGCACTGGTTTCACAATAATCTTATTGTTTTAGTATATTTATTGGTAAAATAATCTTATGAAAAGTAAAAATCGAGTTATTTTTGTTTTGAAGTTAGTTTTTCTTTTTTTATTTTCGAGCCTTGCTTTTTTTGTTTTTTTTAAGATAATGGCTTTTTATAATAAAATAGAGTATAGAAAAACGAGAGTGTCTTATTTTGCTACTGACTTGCTTGATTATTCCACAATTCGTAAGATAGAAGAGGAAGGCATTTCTTTTTTTCATGATGTATTGATTTCAGTATGGGAGAGAAGAGAGGTAGTTTTTGAGTTTAAGAATGATTTATCTCAAGAAAAAATAAAAGATATAGGATTATTTTTGGGGTCAAATTTCCCTTCTTATAAATGGTTAGAGCCAGTGATAAGAAGGCAGGAATATATTTCAAGGGATTATATAAACCTTATTGGGGTTTTGTTTTCTTTAATGTTTGGATTGGGTGCTTCTTTTTCTTATTTTATTTCGAGGAAAATAAATGAATAGGCTGATTTTTCTTATTTCTTTTGCATTAGTGAGCTTTACCTCTTCTATGGATAACTGGCTTAATTTTAATATTCTTGGTTTTAATCTGAGATTTTCTGTTATTGTAATGACTTTTACTGTTATTTACTTTGGTTTTCAGATGTTGAAAGAAAAGTTTTTCAATTTTCCTTTGATTATATTTTGGCTTATTGCTTTTGGAGTTCTTAATTTTATATTTTCTTTTAATTCTGTATTTTTGATAAGAAGTTTTTTTTACTCTTTGTGGCTATTTGTTTTTATTGGCTGGATAGTTATAATATTTTATTACCTCAAAAATAATCCCGATGTTATTTCTCTGGTTTTGAAAATATATATTTTTTCCTTTTTACCTGCAATGTTTCTTGGCTGGTTACAATGGGCTGTTCCAACTGTATTTGTAAAAGATAGTTTTTTGTGGAAAACTCAAGCAGGGCTTGATTTCTTAGGGGTTAATCTTCAGAGAGCGAATGGCTGGAACTATGAACCATCTTATTATGCAACATATCTTATTGTTTTACCCCCTATTTTATGGAGTTTTATTAAGCTATCTTCAAATATAAAGAGTCGATTGTTTTATGTTGCATTTTTTATGTTTTCTTTGCTCATTATTTTTCTTTCTACTTCAAGAATGGGCTGGATTGGGATTTTTTTATTTTTAATTTTTGTGATTTTGTTTGAAATCTTTTCATTTTTAATCAGAAAAAGATTATTAGGTAATAAAGTGTTTATTTTAAGCTTTGTTATTTTATTTTTGGTTTCTATTGTTTTTACTGGTATTTTTTTGAAAAAAGGAGGTTATAGGGTTATTGAAAAAAAGATAAAAGATTCTTTTGCTTATTCATATAGTGACAGGCTTGAGGGTTCAAGGAATGTTTTTGAGGTGTTGTTAAGACATCCTTTCAAAGCTGTTTCTATAGGTGGGGTTTCATCAGATATAGCATATTCTTTTACAGGAAGACGTCCTGAGGCAAATAGCGATGTTAAATCTTATGAAGGTTCGATGGTTATACTTGAGGTTTTAGCTGGATTGGGAGTTTTTGGTGCTTTTGTTATGGGAGCTATTATTTTTTCTTTATTTTTTAAAATGTTTAAAAAACTTAAAATTTCTGAAAATAAAATAAAAATTTTGGTTTTTGGATTTTTCTTCGGATTGGTTCTTCAAATATTTTTGTTAATGTTTAATCAAAATTTACTCAGGGTTTATTTCTGGAATAATTTTGCTTTATTTATTTCAGTTTTATTTATATTAAATAAAATGGATTATCTACCTTCTTCAAAAATTGAAAAGACAATTTTTTCTTTAATTAATTCAATATTTGTTGTATCTATCTCTGTTTTTTTATTCTTATATTTGCCATATATGGTTAAGATAAAAATCTATGGTGGAAAAATAGTTTTAAATAGCAAGAATTTTATAAATGGCAGATTATTTTATAATACTGGCAGAGGAATGTGGGGCTTTACTGAATGTTTGACATTTAACATTTCAAATGGAGTGGGGGTATTTTCTTTTGAAGATAAGTATAAAATATCAAAGGATTATTTCAGAGAGGATGAAGCAAGTTTTGTAAGGCAAATGTTTTTTACTTTCTGGGATGAAACATATTTTAACGAATTTTCTATAATAAAAGATAGACTTTTTGCAATAGATCAAAATTGGACAAATAGTGATAAAGAATTTTTAAATGCAATTAATAAACTTATTGATGATGAAAATTTTTTTAAAAGATATTCTTTGAATACATTTTATAAGACAAGCAACAGAGAGTTAAATAGATTTATACTTGAACATTTGTTGCCATTTATCCCAAGAAATCCAGAGAAAAATAGAATTAATGAAATTTTATTTGAGATATCTTTTGCTAAAAATTTAACTAATGAAAATATATGCGGGAAAGTTATCTGGAATACTTCTTTAGGAGAATTTGAAGATGATAGGAAAATACATTTTTATAAATTTAATGAGTTTGCTGTAAGAGGTAATTTTAAAATATCAAAGCCTTTGTCTGTTTATATTGTTTATAAAAAGTTTATGAAAAGTTTTATTATAATTTCTTTGTTTTTATTTTTAGTTACATTTGTGCTGAGTTATTTTTTTTACAGAAAAATCAATTCTTCCACTCAATAATATAGCCATTTTGAGAACGAGCAACCTCTTTAAGATTTTTGTTCGTTTTTAAAAATTTATCACATTCTTCTGAGATATGAGTTTGTGGAAAACCAGTGAGGATGAGGAATATTCCCTTACTGTTAGTTTTTATGACATTTTTTATATCATTAAGATTTGTAAGAGAATTTTCTATATAAGTCAATTCTGGCATAAATCTTATAAATGGATAATCTGTAAAAACTATTACGTCAGAGTTGTTTTTAAGGTAATCATAAAGTATCTTATTTACATCTCTATGGTTACCAAGATAGAGCTTCATTCTTTCAGTTTGTTTTTTTGTGAGTTTTTCTTTTGTGTAGTTAATGTTGAAAGCAAATATAATTAATATAGCTATAGCAAAGATTGGATATACAATTTTACTTTTTGATAAAAAATTTTCTATTGTGGTTAATCTGTCTACAAAATTGAAATTAATTTTAATTTTTAATTTGTCAAATACATAGCTTAAACCAATTCCAGATTGATAGATAAAAAAGAGTAATCCTATTGAAAAATTTCTTATGCTGTATGCAATAAAAAATGTCCATAAAAGGTAGGCTGGAATAATTATTAAGAATAAAACTAATCCAAATGGCCAAACAAGAACCCCTAAAATTGCGAGGATAGAAAGCAAAATAAAGATAAATGGTGATTTAAAATATCCAGAAAGCATTCCAAATGTATGAAGAAAATTATTTGAATTATCATGAGTTTTAAGTAAATTATATTTATAGTCTAAAAAGGGACCAGAGGCGAAATAAGATAATGGGTCGGAAATATACTTATGTACTATAAAACTATAGAGGTACCAGCTTCCCAGTAGCAGAAAAGAAATTGAAACAAAAATTAATAAACCTTTAAAATCAAATATATTTTTTTCAGATTTAATTTCAAGATAATCTTTTATTAAAAAGATTGTTAAAATCAAAAAGAAACCAGCATAATAAATTGCTCCATATTGTTTGGTTAATGCACTTGAGGTTGCAAGAAGTATCGAGATACCATAAGATAGATTTTTGTTTTCTATTTTATTTCTTGTTTCAAGCAAAACCATAAATGAAGAGAAAGCGAGGAATGCAGAAGGTATATCTGCAAGCCCCTGTGTCATTCTTGGATATTCTCTCCATACTATAAATAACCAGAACAAACTTAAAAATCCCCAGAATGACCAGCTTGTTTTTTTCTGTATTAAATTGTCAAAACCAAAAAGGATTATTCCAAAGAAAAAGTAGGGCATTATACTTCTTGAGAAGAAGAAAATCTTTTCTGTTCCACTGAAGAAATAAGATGTTGCAAAGGTTATAGGCAACATCTGTGGATAGAAGCCCGATTGAGATAGAGTTGGATTATTTAAATACCAATTCATAGCCCAGCTATTCCATCCAAGTATATCGTCTCCACCCCATGGGATGCTACCTGATTTTGCTATAAATTGATTGAGAAACCAAAGGAATATTAACATAAATAATGAAGAAGAAATTATAAGTAGATTTTTTTTAAATCTTTCTTTTTCCTTAAATATTATAAGAATTAAAAGAAATAAACAAATAAAAGAAAATATAAAGTATGGGGTTGGAGAAAGTAGTTTAAAGATGCCAAGAAGATAGCTGAAAGTATAATTGATAAGAAGGCTTAAACCAAAACTTACAAGCAACTCTCTTAAAATAGATGATTCGTATTTTAAAATTCTTATTAATACAAAACCAGTAAGGAAAGTAAGATAAAAAAGCCCCCAGAAACTTCTTAAGAAAAATATATCCATATATTCACCCTTATAGTATTTTATCATACGATATAACTTTTTTCAAATTAATAAGTAAACTAAAATATTGTAAATTTTAAAACAATCAGGAAAAGTATTGAGATAATTAACATATTCAGTATTTAAAATCTTACGCACTATAGTGCTTAAATTGGAGATTTTTTTCTTTATATGTTAAAATGATAGTCTACCGGAGGCACATCTTGGATAGAAAAATCAGCCGAAAGATGATTTATATAGGTTTTCCTGTAATGTTGCAGATGCTTGTGCAGAATATTTTTTCTTTTACTGATATGGCATTTGTAGGAAATTATAAGATAGAAGGGCTCTCTGCTCTCACTAATGCGATAGCACCTTATTTTATTTCTCTTTCTTTTTACTGGTCTATATCTCAGGGACTCACAATAATTATTTCAAATTCTATTGGTTCTAATAACAGAAAGAAAGCTGAAAAATACGGGGAAAATGCCTTATTCTTTAATCAGATTTTGTCTTTTATATATTTACTTTTCTGGCTTATGGGCGGCAAGTTTATACTTTCTTTGATGGGGATAACTGGTGAAATTTTGAGACTTGGTAGTATTTATCTCGGAATATTATCTTTTTCTTTTCTTACTTTTGGGCTTGGTATAACAAGTGGTGCGATAATTCAGGGGCTTGGCAGGACTTTGCCTGTTTTTATAGTAATTTTTATAAAGACAATTTTTAATATTTTTCTTAACTGGATTTTGATTTTCGGGAAATTTGGTTTTCCAGAGCTTGGAATAGCAGGTTCAGCTCTTGGTTCAACTATAAGTAATATCGTTGGAGATATTTCTTTGTTTTTTATTTTACTTTCTCAGAAAGATTTTAAGATAAATATAAAGAAGATATTTAAACCTAATATAGTTCTTTTTAAAGATATGCTCTTACTTGGTCTTCCTATGGGAATAGAAGGTATACTCTGGCAGAGTGGACAGGCGGGTTTGTTATTTATTCTCAACAGAATAAATCAAATGTATTCTGGATATGCAGGTGTTATAAGTAATATTATCAATATTTCCCTTGCTTTCTACTGGGGAGCTGCAATAAGTGTGCTTATAATGGTAAGTGAGTATAGAGGAAGAAAGGAAAAAGAAAATATAAAAAAGGTTAATAAATATGGTTTAATATATAGCATGATTATTTGTATAATTTTTTCTATATTTATTTTGACTTTTCCTGATAAATTATTTAGGATATTTATCACAGAAAAAGAAAAAATAGGAAGTCTTATTCATCTTGTTCCTTATATGATTTTGATAATGTTTCCAAAGGCAATGAATGTTATAAATGGACAATCTATTAAGGGACTTGGTGATACAAAATGGGCTATGAATACTCAGATTTTTGGGACGGCTTATATTTTACTATTGGGTTATATTTTCATTTTTGTTTTGAAACTTGGAATTGTTGGTGGATTACTTGCTGTTGCTCTTGATGAGATTACAAGAGGTGTGTTTAATTTTTACAGATTTCATATTAAGGAAGCAAGAACATAAAATATTTTAAGAGAGGAGGTTGGTTATTTATGAGATTTGGCTATTTTGATGATTTAGCAAAGGAGTATGTTATTACAACTCCAGAAACTCCATATCCATGGATTAATTATCTTGGATGTGAAGAATTTTTTTCGATTATTTCAAATACAGCTGGTGGTTATGCATTCTATAAAGATGCAAGGTTAAGAAGAATTACAAGATTCAGGTATAATAATGTACCTCTTGATAGTGGTGGTAGGTATTTTTATATTAACGATAATGGAGATATATGGTCACCAGGCTGGAAACCAGTTAAAAAGGAACTTGATAAATACGAATGTCACCATGGCCTTGGTTATACAAGGATAGTAAGTGAAAGAAATAAGATTGTTTGCGAAGTTTTGTTTTTTGTGCCTCTTTCTGTTAATGCAGAAATTCAAAAATTAACCCTTGAAAATAAGGATAATAAACCAAGAAAGTTTAAGTTATTTTCTTTTATAGAATGGTGTCTCTGGAATGCGTGGGACGATCAGACAAATTTTCAGCGAAATTTTTCGACGGGTGAGGTTGAAATAGAAGGCTCTGTAATATATCATAAAACTGAATACAGGGAAAGAAGAAACCATTTTGCCTTTTATTCTGTTAATCAACCAATTAATGGATTTGATACAGACAGGGATAGCTTCATAGGAATGTACAATGGTTTTCATGAACCAGATTCTGTGATCAAAGGAGTAGCAAAAAATTCGGTGGCTGATGGGTGGGCTCCAGTAGCCTCTCATTATATTGAAGTTGAATTAAAACCAGGTGAAAAGAAAGATTTTATTTTCATTCTTGGTTATGTGGAAAATCCAGAAAACGAAAAATGGGCTTCAAAAAATGTTATAAATAAAAAAAGAGCCTATGAAATAATAGAGAAATTCAATTCAGTTGATAATGTTGACAAAGCATTTATGACGCTTAAGAATCACTGGGAAAATTTACTTTCAAAATATCAACTCAAACATAATGACGAAAAACTTGCAAGAACAGTAAACATCTGGCATCAATACCAGTGTATGGTAACCTTCAATATGTCAAGAAGTACATCATATTTTGAATCTGGAATAGGTAGAGGTATGGGCTTCAGAGATTCAAATCAGGACTTGCTTGGCTTTGTTCATCAAATACCTGATAGGGCAAGGGAGAGAATTCTTGATCTTGCTTCAACCATGCTTGAAGATGGGGGAGCATATCATCAGTATCAACCTTTAACCAAAAGAGGTAATAATGATATAGGTGGAAACTTTAATGACGATCCTCTCTGGATTATATTGTCAACAGCAGCTTATATTAAAGAAACAGGTGACTGGTCAATTCTTAAAGAAGAAATACCTTTTAACAATGATGAAAATAAGAAGGCAAGTTTGTTTGAGCATTTGAGAAGAGCTTATCATCATGTTACGAATAATCTTGGTCCTCATAAACTTCCTTTGATTGGTAGAGCTGACTGGAATGATTGTCTTAATCTTAATTGTTTCTCTACAACTCCAGATGAATCCTATCAGACTACAACATCAAAGGATGGTAAGGTTGCAGAGTCAGTTTTCATTGCTGGACTTTTTGTTTTAGCAACACCTGATTATGTAGAAATATGTAAAAGAATGGGTGATACAAAAGAAGCTGATTGGGCTAAGAAGGCTGGAGAAGAAATGAAAGAAACTATTCTTAAGCATGGATGGGATGGTGAATGGTTTGTAAGAGCTTACGATGACTTTGGTAGAAAAGTAGGTAGTAAGGAATGTGAAGAGGGAAAGATATTTATAGAATCTCAGGGTATCTGTACTATGGCTGGAATAGGAGTAGAAGACGGAAAGGCTAAAATGGCTCTTGATTCCTGTATAAAATATCTTGACACAAAGTATGGAATGGTTTTGAATAATCCAGCCTTTACAAGATACTATGTTGAACTTGGTGAGATTTCAAGTTATCCACCGGGTTATAAAGAAAATGCTGGAATCTTTTGCCATAACAATCCATGGGTTATAGCTGGAGAAACTGTTATAGGCAGAGGAAGTAGAGCATTTGAGGCATATAAGAAAATCACACCAGCCTATCTTGAAGAGGAAAGTGAAATAAGGAAAGTTGAACCTTATGTATATTGCCAGATGGTGGCTGGAAAAGATGCAAAAAGACATGGGGAAGGTAAGAATTCCTGGCTTACAGGTACAGCTTCGTGGACATTCGTTGTTATTTCACAATACATTCTTGGGATTAAACCTGATTTTGATGGACTTAAGATAGATCCCTGTATTCCAGAGGATTGGGATGGTTATACAATAAAAAGATTTTACAGAGGTTCATACTATGAAATAGAAGTTAAGAATCCTTCTCATATTTCAAAGGGTGTAAAGGCTATAAAAGTAGATGGCAATGAGATTAATTCTAATATTTTACCGGTATTCAATGATGGTAAAACTCATAAAGTAGAAGTAATAATGGGTTAAAACATTCAGGGTTATCGAAAGATAACCCTGATTTAAAATTTTTCTGTGTTAACGCTAACTTAAAGGAGGTGTGTATGTTAAAAAGGTGTTTGTTTCTGGTTTTTTTATCTTTTTTGCTGGGGTGTCCTATGAGTAGTGAAGATATTGGATCAGGTGGTTTATCTGTTTCAGGAAGGATAAGGCTTAATACTATTGGTTTTCTTCCTGATGCAGAGAAGAAGGCAAGTTTTGCCGGTAGTTGTACTTCTTTTTTTATTATCAATGGAACAAATACAAATGATGTTGTTTATACTGGAAATAATATTTCAACCGTCTACAATAACGATACTAAAGAAAACTTAACCATACTTGATTTTTCTGATTTTACAACTGAAGGAGAGTATTCAATTTATATTGAGGGAGCAGGGTTATCTCCACTTTTTAAAATTGGTGTTGATGTTTACAATGAGCCTTTCAAAGTCTGTATGATGGGAATGTATCTATGGCGATGTGGTACAAATGTTAGTTATACTTACAAAGGGGTGACATACTCTCATGCAGTCTGTCATAAAAATGATGGAAATCTTTATTATATAAATAATTCACAAACAACAAAAGATGGGACAGGTGGCTGGCATGATGCAGGGGATTATAATAAATATGTGGTTAATGCTGGTGTGACTGTTGGAGTTATGTTTCTTGGATGGGAGCATTTTAAAGATATGATTCAAAATATAAGTCTTGATATTCCAGAAAAGAATAATTCTATACCAGACTATCTTGATGAAATAAAGTGGGAGATAGAATGGCTTTTGAAGATGGAATATCCTGATGGAAGCGGCAGAGTATCACATAAATTAAGTACTTTAAACTTTGGTGGTTTTATAATGCCTGAAGCTGAGACGACAACAAGATATTTTTGTCCATTCAGTACGGCAGCAACAGCAGACTTTGTTGCTATGCTTGCTATGGCAGCAAGGATTTTTGCACCTTATGACACAAATTTTACAAATCAATGTATACAGGCGGCTAAAAGAGCTTATAATTTTTTAAAGAATAATCCAACCAATATTCAGCCAGCTGATTCAGCTTTCTCTACGGGTGGTTATAAGACAGATGATAAGGACGATAGACTCTGGGCGGCTGCTGAAATGTGGGTGACATTGGGTGATAGTGAGTATCTTACTGATTTTGAAACAAGAGCAGGAGAGGAACAAAATAAGATAGATATTGATTTTGATTGGTCAACTGTAAAAAATATAGGAATGATAAGTTATCTTTTTTCTACAAGAAGTGGAAAGAATCAAACACTTGTTAATAATATAAGTAATTCTTTGATAAATGTTGCCAACCAGATAATTTCAAATAGAAACAAACATGGATATGGAAGGCCTCTTGGTGAAAGTTACTATTGGGGCTGTAATGGTTCTGTGGCAAGACAGGTTGTTATCCTGCATTCTGCATACAAATTGACAAATAATGCAGACTATAAAGCTACAGCTCTTGACGCTATTTCACATCTTTTTGGTAGAAATTATTATGGCAGGTCGTTTGTTACAGGGCTTGGTTATAATCCACCAAAGTATCCTCACGATAGAACTTCTGGTGCAAGCAAGAAAGCCTGGCCGGGAAGGCTTGTAGGTGGAGGCTGGCCACTTGCGACAAGCTGGGTCGACGTAGAGTCGAATTATGAAGTAAATGAGATAGCGATTAACTGGAATGCGGCTTTAATATATGCACTTGGCTGGTTTTTGAATTAGGTTTTAACCCATTGCATAACTATGCAATGGGTTTGTAACTTAAAAAATTGACGACTTTTTAATTAAAACTTATAATAAGGCTATGGAGGATTTATTATGAGATTTATATACTTTTTATTTATTTCTTTTTTTGGCTTTAATTTTTTATTTTCTGAAGCAGATGCAAGTATAGTTATAAGAGAACATACGCTTAATAAGTTTCTTGTTGCAATTGGGGATATTGAGAAAAGTGAACCTTTCAATGTCTCAGGTATAAAAGGAGAATTTCACTGGCTTGTTCAGAATCCAAAACTTGTCCTTACTCCGGGTAGAGCAAGATTTCAGGCAGATGTTACTGTTTCTTTAAAATCTCCTAAGTTGAGTTATTCTACACCAGCTTATGGAGAGGTTTCGGTTGTTTATGATAATGTTTCAAATAGAATAAATGTAAAGGTTGAAAAAGTTGCTTTTGAGGTAGCTTTTACACTTTTTGGTAAGAGAATAAGGATAACAGAGGTGGATATTTCGAGATTTTATAGAATTGCATTTGCTTTTCCCGGACCAAAGCCTTTTGAGTCAAGTGTAGATGTAACAATGCCAGACGATTCAAAAAAGAAAATCAAGATAGAAGCAAGACCTGTGCTTGCTATAGAAGAAGGGAAGATTGTAGTTGGTAGTGAGATGGTTTATACTCCTATTAAATAAAAAAATATGGTTGACATAATGAAGATTTCTTATTAAGATTTAAGAAAAAGGAGGGCAGGATGAAACATCTTGATTTTGTATGTAAGATGAGAGTTGATGAGGAGAATTCTATCAAATATGAATGGAATGGCAAAACATATTATTTTTGTAGTCAGGAATGCCTTGAGGCTTTCAAAGAGAATCCAGAAAGATATATTGAGAAATAGGCTTTAATAATATGAAGAGGAGACTACCTGCTGAGTGGGAAAAACAAGATGGAGTTTTGATAACCTGGCCTGACATTCATACGGATTGGGCTTATATACTTAATGAAGTAGAAGAATGTTATCTTAATGTTGCAAAATCTATTGCAGAGTATGAAAAACTTGTTGTCGTGAGTCTTAAAAATGAGGATTTAAAGAGAAAGTTTAATGAGAAAAAAATAAATCTTAATAATGTTTTGTTTTTTGAGTTTAATTATAATGATACGTGGGCAAGGGATTTTGGGCCTATAACTCTTGAAACTTCTTTAGGTTTTGAACTTCTTGATTTTACTTTCAATGGATGGGGGCTTAAGTTTGCTTCAAATTTTGACAATCAATTGACAAGAAAACTTTTTGAAGAGGGGCTTTTCAAAAATTCTCAAATAAGAACGCTTAATTTTGTGCTTGAAGGGGGTTCAATTGAAACAAACGGCAAAGGCATTTTATTAACCACTGAAAATTGTTTATTATCTCCAAACAGAAATCCAGAGTTTACGAAGATTGAAATTGAGAAGAAGTTAAAAGACTATCTGGGTATAAATAAAGTTTTATGGATCAAAAATGGTCATCTTATAGGTGATGATACGGATTCTCATATTGATACTCTTGCAAGGTTTGTTAATGAAAATACTATTGTATATGTAGCACCTCCTGAGGATAGGGAGGATCCTCATTATGAAGGATTAAAAAAAATGGAGGAAGAATTTCTTTCTCTTCGCAAGGATTTTAATATTATTCCATTGCCTTTTGCACCTGCTATTTTTGAAGATAATGATAGACTTCCTTCAACCTATGCTAATTTTCTTATAATAAATAATGCTGTTTTATTACCTACCTATGGAGATAAAGTTAAGGATGAAAAGGCGATAAGTATCATAAATGAAGTTTTTTCTGATAGAAAGGTAATCCCTATAAATTCAATTCCACTTATTATGCAACATGGTTCTATTCATTGTATTACAATGCAGCTTCCTCAAGGGATTTTAAATATTTAAGGTAGTTTTGTTTTATATTCTCGATAGAAAATTCTTTTACTTTTTCTTTGCCTTTTTGTTTCAAATTTTCAATTATGTCTTTGTTTTCAAGTAAAAATGATATTTTTTCTGCTATATCTACTGGATTTTCTGGATTACAGTAAATAGCACTATCCTTATATATCTCTTTGAAAACCTCTATCTCTGAAAGAATTACAGGGCAATCGTTTGTCATTGCCTCAAGGGGAGGGAGTCCAAAACCTTCATAAAAAGAAGGTAAAACTAACATTCTTGCATTTTTATAGATTGAAACAAGTTCTTCATCTTTTAATATTCCTGTAAAGATTACTTTTGAAGAAATTCCTTTTTGTTTTAAAATTTCTTCAATATTAATATTACCTGAAATGAATTTGTCCTTTTTCCCAACAAGCACAAGATAGATATCAGGGTGTTTTTTTGTGATAATTTCAAATGCGTTAATTAAACCTTCAATATTTTTATGTTTTTTTATATTACCTACATAAAGTATATAATTTTCTGGAGCATTTAATATGCCAGATTGTGTTGTCATCTCGAATGCTTCATAGACAACCTTGATTTTTCTTGCCACCTTATCTTTAAGATTCAGTTTATTGATAAGTTCTTTTCTTGTGAAATCAGAGACTGTGAATATTAAGTCAGACTTTATTACTGCCTGTTTAAAAAGAAATCTTGCATATTCTTTTTTGATCAAGGAAAGGTCGCTATATTCTGTTAAATGACATACATCGTGAATTGTTGAAATCCTGTATTTAGCAGGTATATTAAATACTGGGACATTAAAGTGTGGTGTCCAGAAAACATCAGTTTTCTTTATTTTTTGTTTTAATTCAATTTGTTCGAGTGGAGAGTAAATTTTACTTTTTAATGAAATAAACTTAAAACCTTTATCGTGTAAATCATTTTCATAACCTAAAAGTTCTATGTCAAAATATTGCGGCAAGAAAGATAAAAGAAATTTTATATATCTACCTATTCCAGAGTAGTTATACATTCTTGCATCTAATGTTATTTTCATAAAATTCCTTATCTTTATAATGAAAAGGGTGTCAACTGACACCCTTTATTTTTAAAGTTTTATTTTTTTCACAACTTTTATGCCGGGAACGTTTTTGAGCTGGTTATAAGCATCATCGCTTAAAGGAGAATCGATGTTAATAATGGTAAGAGCAAGATTTTGCTTTTTATCTCTTCCCACCTTCATGCTTGCTATGTTGATATTATGAGTTCCCATAATTGTGCCAATATTTCCAATCACACCCGGTTTATCTTCATTGTAGATTACCACAAGATTTCCTTCTGTCTCTACTTCAAAGTAGTAGTCGTTTATTTTTACAATTCTACCTTTATTGTTAGAATGGACTGTTCCCCATAATGTTATATTATCTTTATCAGTTTTGACATTTACGGCAACTATATTGTTATAATCTGTGCTTATTTCTTCTTTTTCCTCTGCAACCTTGATGCCTCTCGAAGTAGCTGTGATTGTAGAGTTAACATAGTTTACTGTATTACCCATAAATGGTTCAAACATTCCTTTGAGAAAGGCTTTGGTTATAAGAGAAGTTTCTTTTATATCTCCATAATAGCTGAGCTTGACTTCTTCTGTTTGTCCCTCTACAAGTTGTGCAATAAAAGCGCCCATTTTTTCAGAGAGTTCAATGTAGGATTTTATCTGCTGATAAACTTCTTTGCTTATAGATGGCATATTGACAGAGTTAACTATCATTCCATGCACAAAAAAGTTTGCTACGGCTTCAGCACTTTCTACAGCGACATTAAATTGAGCTTCTGCTGTAGAAGCACCAAGATGTGGAACAAGAATACAATTTGGAGCATCAAGTAGAGGATTTCTTGGTTCAAAAGGAGGTTCTTTGGAGAATACATCTATTGCAGCACCAGCTATTCTACCCTCTTTTAACGCATTTGCTAAGGCTTCTTCGTCAATAATTCCACCACGAGCACAGTTTATTATTTTTACACTTTTCTTCATCATTTCTATTTCTTTCTTGCCAATCATTCCTTTGGTTTTTTCTGTGAGTGGGGTATGAACTGTTATAAAATCACTTTCTTTATAGATTTTCTCAAGGTCAGATAGTTCTATACCAAGTTGCTCAGCCTTTTCTTCAGACACAAATGGATCAAAAGCTAAAATTTTCATTCCGAAAGCCTTTGCTCTCAAAGCTACTTCTGTTCCAATCTTACCCATTCCTATGATACCTAAGGTTTTTCCATAGAGTTCATTTCCTTTGAAGCTCTTTCTATCCCACTTTCCTTCCTTTGCAAGAGAAATGTGGGCGAATGGTATTTTTCTTGCAAGAGATAACATCATTGCGAATGTGTGTTCTGCTGTGGAAATTGTGTTTCCAGAAGGGGCATTCATAACGACTATACCTTTTTCTGTGGCAGCCTGAACATCAATATTATCTACTCCAACTCCAGCTCTTGCAATAACTTTTAAGCCATTCGATGCTTCTATAATTTCTCTTGTAAGCTTTGTTTCACTTCTTACGATTATTGCATCGTATCCCTGAAGTTCTTTTTTGAGGTCATCACCTTTTAAGGTTTCTTTTTCTATAACCTCAAGTTCTGGATATTTTTTGAGGATTTCAACCCCCTCTTTATCCAATTTATCTGTAACAAGTATTTTATATTTCATAAAATTTTCCTCCAATTAAAGTTTATATGTTTCATTTTGGCTGTGGCTATCCAAAAAACAGTATTTTCTCAATTTAAAATTAATGATAAAATATAACACCTTAAATTTACAAAAGCCTTTTCAAAAACCCACTTTCTGGATAGCCACAGCCAGCCTTATAGTTAAGATAGATTAATCAACTGAAATAGCATTAACAGGGCACTGTGAAGCAGCATCCTGAGCTAAGCCTGAGTCATATGATGAGACATTTTTAACGTGAGCTTTTCCATCACTACCCATTTCAAACAAATCTGGATAAATTCCTTCACATACTCCGCAACCGATACAAGCTTCTTGATCAATCTTCACTGCCATATATAACCTCCTGAAATGATATAAAAACTATTAATTAAAAATGTTTTCTTTATTTTAAAGCAACTTAATGAAAAAATCAAAAATTAAAGAAAATTAATGTTTCATTTCCTTCTGGAGAGTAAAATAGGATATCGGAGAGTTTGCTCATAAGATAGATGCCTCTACCTGATATTACATCAAGGGCTTCTTCACCTATCGGAACTGATAGATTGTTTACATCAAAACCTTTTCCCATATCTTTTATGATAATTCTTATACCCTTTTTGCCAATTTCATAAAAGATTTGAACTTCTTTTTTGGCTTCAAGTTCATTTCCATGAGTTATTGCATTCATTAGGGCTTCATGAATTACTGTTTCAAATTGCCATAGTTTGTCTGTGTTGTATTTCACAACCTTGTTTTTGAGCATATCTATGGTTAAAGAAAGGGTTTTGAGATTGGAATTCATTTTAAATTTAAAAACCATGTGTTCTGTAAAATTAATTAAAAATAATGGTCTTGCAGATTTCTGGTTTGATACTAAATAGTCAAGCATTTCTTTAAGGAAGAGATTTGCTATTGAATGAGAATTGAAAATATGTTCTGAAAGATTTTGTTCTTGATTTATGTCAAAATTGCTATCAAAACCAATCAGTATATCTTCATCTGAGTAAGAAATTTCTCCAGCTCCAGTGAGATTTGTAGCTTTTTTTTTATTTCTCTGGAAGAGAATAATAAAAGGAGAATTGTTTATTGAATAATTTATGGTTTTCTTTAGTGAATTTATGTAGAGTATGTTTGAAAGATTTAAATTGCTTTTAAAAACTTCAAAAAGATTTTTATTATTCAAATTAATATTTATGTTTTCTTTCGATGATATAAGCAAAAGTTCAGAATTATTTGAAAATGTTTTGAAATTAAAACCCCTCTTTGCTTCAGAAAATGATAACCATACATTGTTAGTATCAATTAAATCTTCTTCTACCGGCTTTATCTGTATATTAAACTTTTTCATATTTTTGTTTGTCTGTTTTTAGCTTTTTGTTTACGAGACTTTTGTATTTTTCTATTTTCACACCAGTTCCAGGTCTTAATAGTAGAATATCCGCTTTTTTAATTTTCTCACCTTTTTTTATGTCTCTTGCAAAATACATTTCCCTCATAGAAAGAGGAGTAATTTCTTTTTCAAAATCTGTTAACTCTTTTTCTCCACTTTTAGTAGCTATTTCTATTTCTCTTATAGCATCAACCATTTTTTTAAAATTTTCTGGATTTAAAGAAATAGGGTGATCGAGAGAGTTTATTGTATTATCGGTTGTGAAATGTTTTTCTATAATTTTAGCTCCGAGTGAAACGGCAGCTATATCAAATATGTAGCTTAATGAATGATCTGAAAATCCAATCGGCATATGAAATTTTTCTTTGAATGTGGTGATTACATTCAAATCAATATCTTTTGCTTCCACTGGATATTTTGAGACACAATACAATAATGCAAGATTAACATTCTCAAAGAATGAAACTGCTCTCTTTATAGTTTTAAGTTTAGCGAATCCAGTTGAAAGAAATACTATCTTTTGAGATTTTTTTGCAATATCAGAGACTTCTTTAAGAAAAGGTTCACAGGTTATATCTGAGCTTGCTATTTTAAATATAGGTGTGTTTATTTCGTTGAGGAAATAAAGAGAATCAAGATCAAGTGGGGTGGCAAAAAAAATTAAATCAAGAGATTCTGCAAAATCTCTTAATTTTTGATAATTTTCATATGAGAGTTCAAGTGATTTAAAAAGTTCATAAGCCCCTTTTGCAAGACGTGGATTATAGAATTTCTCTGTTTTGAAAACTTGAAATTTTACAGCATCAGTCCCAGATTCTTTTGCCTTTTCTATAAGCTCTTTTGCATATTCATAGTTTCCACCATGATTTATGCCTATTTCGGCAACAATAAATGTTCTTGCTTTAGTTCTGTTAAAAAGCTCTGATAAATTATACATAAATATCCTTAAAATTTTGGATAAATTATTATAAAAAACAGTAAAACTTTTTTCAAAAATAATATCATTTGAGTATTAATTCTTTGCTATTTAAAAAGTTAAAATTTCACTATTTTAAGGAAAAATTTAATTTTATTGAATAAATTTTAAAAAAGTAAAAATTCAAACTAAACTTTATTTCCCCCTATTTTTTCAATTATAGAGGCTGTCTCACAACCTCCTGAAAGCTGTTCAAAAGATATTTTAGATTGCTTCGCCTTCTACGAAAACTCGCAATGACGGGATTTTGTGCCATTGCGAGGACACCACACTATTTTTGTTTTGCTAAATAATTTTGCTTACAAAATGGTGTTGGGGACGAAGCAATCCAGTTATTGGACAGCCTCTTATATCAACCTCAAAATATCAAGAACTCCATAAAATTCTTACAATCTGGAAAGGTTTTTCTTTCCCTTTAAGCTGAACTGGCTCCATAAAGTCAAACCTATATTTTTCTTTTGCTGATATTAAAATTTTCTGTGATGCTACAATTTCAAAGGATTTTGCTATCGAGCAAAGTCTTGAAGCAGTATTTACAGTGTCTCCAATGCAAGCGAAGTCCATTCTATTTTTTGTCCCTATGTTTCCTGTGACAACATCGCCAATATGAATGCCTATTCCAATTTCAAAAATTGGTTGATTTTTTTTCTTTCGTTCCTCATTGAAACTATTTATTTCTTTCATTATTTCTATTGCACATTTTATTGCTTTGTCGGCTTTATTTTCACCAGAAAAATGAGCCATAATTTGATCTCCAACGTAATCATCTATATCGCCAAAATATTTATTTATTATTTTAACCTGTTTTTCAAAATATTCGTTTAAAACACCAATCACAAGTTCTGGTTCATGTTTTTCTGAAAAAGCTGTAAACCCTCTTATATCACTGAAAAGAAAGGCTAAATTTTTTCTTTCTACTGTGCCTGTGTCTATTTCTCCTTCTTTTTTCTGTGAAATCATTGACATTGTTGAAGATGAGACAAATTTTTCAAGATGATATTTTTCTATTAATTCATCAACCATCATTTGAAATACATCAGATAGTCTGCCTATTTCATCTTTTTCTTTTATTGATATTTTAGATTTGAGGTTGCCATTTGCTATTTCGAGTGCCCATTTTTCCATAAGTTTTATGTTTTTTAAGTTGTGTCCTACTGCAAAGGATACAAGCACGAGGCTTAATAAAAATATTATTGAAGAAAGAAAGATAAAAAATTTCTGGTTTCTTGATACATCCATTTTTATTAAATCAAGATCAAATACTACTCCTATAGTTCCAAGATATTTAAACTCTTCTCCATATTGCCTTATTGAAAGCATCTGGTTGTATATTTCTTCATCAAGCCTTTTTGCTTCTATCAAGTTGTTATTGGATATTGCAGTTTCTATATTTTTAGATAATTTTTCAACCCATTTGCTATCAAAAAGTTTTTTGTCTTTTATATCTTTTAATTTGCCCTGATTTATAAATAGGGTTTTATATAGATTTACAAAAAGTTCATCGAGTGAATAAGAATGAATAGAGTAGTTTGTTTTCTTTTCAAGAAGATATGAATATTTTGAAAGCAGGCTTTTAAATCTTCTTTCTTTTTCATAGCTATTCATTCCCTTTTTATGTAATTGTTCTATGGTTCTGTCAAAATCTTCGTTTACAAATATTAAATCTCCAGATTTTAAAATTACAGGGCAGCTTATAAGTCTATAGTGTTTGAAAGAAACTTTATTTTTATCTTTTTTGTCAACAATTTTTTCTTTTATATCCTTTATGATTAAATTTGTAAGCCTTTTTTCTTTAATTTTAAATGTTCCAGTGGAAAATTTTTTTATATTTTCGGGATAGTTTATTCTTACACGTCCTTTTTCGTCGATAAGAAATATATTTACAACGTCTGGATTCAGTTCTTTGAATTTATTAATTTCATTTATGATGAAGATATATTTTTCTTTTACTTCGTTTTTAGGTATGTCTGAATCAACATAGTATAGATAGACCGAGGAAGAACCTTCAAGAAGTTGTGTAAGATTTTGAAATCTTTGACTTCTTTCTTTTGTGATTAACGAATTTTGAATGAAGTAAATAAAAAGTATAAAAAGTCCACTTGTGAATAAAAGAACTATGCTTATTAGAAAAATTGATTTTATGCGAAGTCCAATAAGCACTTTTCTCACTTTCTCTTTTTTCTTTTTTTTACTGAAAATAGAAAGGAAATTTTTGATTAAACTCATTTTTCCCCCTTTTTAATTTTTTATTATTATAAAATTAGTTGTTAAAATGTCAAATATTTTTATTTATTTAAAATTTTTGAGAATTAAGTTTTAAAACAATACTTTTTGTATTGTTTTTGAGACTAAAATTTATTTCTGGAGGAATAAAAATAAAAATAGATTTTAAAAAATTACCACCTTTTGTAGCTTTTTAAAATAGCATATTCTTCTTAAAATAATAAAAATTTTTTGTGGAGGAAGATTTATGAAAAGAATAACAAAATCTGGGCTTATGTTTTTGCTGTTGACAGGTGGGCTATTTATTTTTTCTTGTTCTGGAAAAGAAGTAAAAGCTGAACAGATTAAAACTACTACTTCAGTAAGTATTCTTAAGAATGGAAATTTTGATGGACTTAAGGTTGTGAAGCATTATCCTAACTACTCAAAAGTTACTTCGGATTTGGTTAAAGATGTAGAGGCTAATGGGTACTGGCAGGTTCTTACTGGCGAATCAGATTTTACTGGTGAAGCAACAAATGTTGTAGAGAACGGGGTATTTAAGATTATTATTACAAATCCTGGAAAAGAAGTTTATTCTGTCCAACTTATTCAGGTTCCTACACCGATTAAATTTGGAAAAAAATATACTGTTAAGTTTGATGCAAAGGCAGATGCACCTAGAACTATTATGTCTAAAATTACAAAAGTAGGAGATGATTGGGCAGCATACTCTGGAGAAAGAGTTTTTGATATTACAACTGAGTTTAAAACTTATAGCTATAGTTTTAAAAGTCAGGCTACAGATCCAGTTGCAAGATTTGAGTTTAATTTTGGAAAAGACAAGACAACTACATACATTGCAAATGTTTCAATTGTAGAAGAATAGAAAAAGTTTATTCATCTATAAAATGTTTATTTCTCCACACCATTTTGTTGTTAAAAATGGTGTGGGGCTTTTGACTTTAAAAATCTTTATCCAAATATTAATTCTGATTGTCTTATTTGTTAATAAATGGTAAAATATTTTATTATGAATAGAAAAAATTTTTCAAATCCTTTGATTGGTGTATTAATAAATCAAATTGATGGTAGATATCAATCCATTCTATATAAAGGAATGTCAGATTATGCAACTAAAAATTCTTTAAGACTAATGTTTTTTGTCGGAAGGGCATTAAATTCACCATATCCTGGGGAAGAGCAGTATAATAATATATATGAACTTGCAAAGAGTAATAAAATTCAAGGTTTAATAATTGTTTCTGGTTCACTTGGAAATTATGTTGGAAATGAAGGTTTAGTAAAATATCTTGAAAATTTTCCAGAAATTCCTAAAGTAAGCCTCTCATTTAAACTTGATGAGGTTCCTTCAATATTAATTGATAACTATAATGGAATGAAAGAACTTCTTGAACATTTGATTATTCATCATGAATACAGAAAAATTGCATATATTAGTGGTCCAGAAGAAAATTTTGAATCACAGGAGAGATTTAAGGCATATAGAGAAACTATTAAAAATTTTGGGCTTTCTTATAGAAGTGAACTTGTATTTCAGGGAGATTTTAGTTATAGATCGGGACATAATTATTCTCAGAAAATTTTAAAAGGAAATTTAAAAGATTTTGATGTTATTGTGTGTGCAAATGATGAGATGGCAATAGGTTTAATTTCAGGTATAGGAAATAATTCTGATGTATTAGAAAGATTAAGAGTTACAGGGTTTGATGATGTTCTTGAAGCCAAAAGTATATCTCCTGCCTTAACTACAGTTAGAGTTCCTATTTATGAACAGGGGTATCTATCTTGTGAACTTATAAAAGATATGATAGACGGAAAAAATGTAGAAAAAGAAATATACTTAAAATCAAAGTTAATTATCAGAGAATCCTGTGGTTGTCTTGATACCTACCAAAAATTTTATTTTCAAGAAAATGAAAAAAATAGTAAAACAGAAATAAATTATTCTATTTTGATTGAAAAGATTTTTCAATCTGTTGATATTAAGGAGAACGAAAAAGAAAAATTTAATTATCTTTTGGAAAATATAGTTGATGCATTGTCTTTTGATATTATTAATAAACCAAAAGAAAACTGTTTTTTAAAAGAGTTAAATTTTGCTTTTCAGCTTTCTATTGATTTTCTATATTTTGGAGAATTATGGCAGACAGTTTTACTGATCTTAAGAGAGTATTTTCAGAAAAATTTTGAAAATGATAGAAATTATTTGAATGAAATTATTCAGAAAGGAGAAGTATTACTTGCAAAATGGATTGAAAAAAAGGCATCTCAGTATTCTTATGAATTGTATGGACTTCTATACAACCTTCGCCAAACTGTAAGAAAATTTAATACGGTTTTTTCAATGAAGACTTTATTAAATATTTTGATAGAAGAGCTTATTATTTTTAATGTTAAAAAATTTTATCTGTGTTTATTTGACGAAACAAGTGATAAAATTTATTTATCAAATAAATTAAAGCTTGCTTTAAGCTATAATTATGGAAGTAGCAAAGAAGAAAATCTTTCCTTTAATGTTTGTGATATTCTTCCTGATAAAATTTTAAATGACAAAAAATCAAATATTTTTGTTGCTATGTCACTTTGTAATAGGGATTTGCAATTTGGCTATATTATTTTCTGTGATTCGGAATTAAAGCCAATAGTTTATGAATTTTTCAGAGAACAGATTGGTAGTGCGATATCTTCTGCAAGGTTATTTGAAGAGAAAGAAAAAAATACAGATGAATTAAAGAAAATGCTTAATGAGATTAAAGAGAATGAATCAAAGTTCAGAGAAATGGTTTTGATGTTGCCCACAGCCTTGATAGATGTAAATCTCGATGGGAAAATATCTTTTATAAATCAGGTAGGAATTGAACTTCTTGAGATAAATGAGAAAGAGAGAAATATAATTCAATACATTCATCCTGATGATAGAGAAAGATTTGAAAAAGATTTTTTTAAAACACTACATAATCAAGAAACTTTTTTCAGTGAATATAGCTTTATATCTGGAAAAGGACGAAAGAAAATTTTACTTGCCAGAATGATAGCCGTGGAAAAGAAAAAGGAAAAAATTGGAGTAAGAATAAATGCGTTTGATATTCAATTATTAAAATCTTCCTTCATAATGCCAGAAGAAGATTTCTTTGAAAAATATAAGATAACAGAAAGAGAGAAAGAAATTATTCTTCTTCTTCTCCAGAGCTATAGAATCAAAGATATTTCTGCACAATTGTTTATTGCTGAAAGCACAGTTAAAGGACATATTAGCCAGATATATTCCAAACTTGGTGTTAACAATAAGTCTGAAATGCTTAAACTCCTTGAAAAACATAAGGTTAGCTATTCGGGTTATTATTCTTACCTTTTGTCAAAGTTAGATAAAAAATAACCATCCAGTACTTTTTGTATTGTATTTTTCTTTATTTTACTCATTTTTTTGTTAATTATTAAAAAATTTCTCTCTTAAAAACACTTCTTTTGGGGGCTAATATTTTTATTTTATGTTTTTTATAATCTTAGCATACAATGTTAAGGAGGTTAAAGAAAATGAAGAATTTCTTAAGAATCAACATTTTTTTAGCAGGACTTTTGATTGCTTTTTCTTGTTCAAATAGTCCTGCAACTTCTAGTGGTAGTAGTTCATCTACTTCCTCTTCATCAACTGGTGGTGGAGTGGTTACAAATGAGCTTTTTGGTATTTTTTCAGACACAGTTTCAAACTCTGATGGTTTAACTTGGAGTACTAATAGTGGAGTAAGTGATTACTGGCTTAATAGCTGGGCTGCTTCTGATGGAGCTACTGTTTATGAATTGATCTCAGGATCTTCACCAGCAGGAGATGGAAATAACTACTTAAAGCTCTATATCAAAGAGGGAGCATACGGTGGAGGAATAACCTTTGCTTTGAGTAATACTACTTTGGGTTATGATATGTCAAGGTTTACCAATGGATATCTTGTTTTTTCTATTGCTGTGCCTTCTGATTCAGCTGATCCTATTATAGCTATTGAAAGACAGGAATATAGTGGACCAAATCATAGAGGTTCACAAATTACATTGACCAGTGGCTCTTATGGATTTCAGAAGGATGGGAATATTCATACTGTTGTTATTCCTATATCTCAATTCATTCAGGCAACTACAGATGAAGGCCTTCATGGTCGTATGCAGGCTTCTGATTTTACAAATGTTGGAACGTTTTTTCAATTAAGGGGACAGGCTACAGGTGGGGGAGATTTAACAAATGTAATTCTCGATAATATATACTGGTATCGTTAAGAGAGAGGTGGTTAGTTAACATTGACCTTTTAAAGAGGAGGACTTTATGGTTAGGAATTTTCTAAGGGTTATAGCCCTTATTTATCTTGTAGGTTTTGTTCTTGGATGTTCTTTGGATTTGCCTAGTGGTGAAGCAGTTTCTGACAGTGAGTCCAGTGTTTATGTTCCTAAGGTTATTTCAACTGCTAAAAGTGATCCCTTAACTTCTTTTAACTCAAGTTTCTGGGAAAAGGCAGATTGGAATAATGGAAGTCCATTTGGATGTGCATTTAATCCAAACAATATCACATTCAGTTCAAGTGGAATGACAATTACCCTGAACAATACTGCCTATAATGGCAAATCATATTCTGGTGGTGAATATCGAAGCAAAGACACATTTACCTATGGAATTTTCAGAGTTACCATGTCAACATTTACAGCGAGTGGAACAGTGCAGTCTTTCTTTCTTTACACAGGTACCCCGACGTGGGATGAAATTGATGTAGAGAAGATTGGAACGAAAGGCTGGCAGTATAACTATTACAAAGATGGAAGAGGTGGACATGAGTATATGGGAAATGGAAGCACTACAATTGAGTGGGCACCAAACTACATCAAGTATGGTGGAACTACGGTTTATGGTAGTCCAAGTACTCTTCCTTCACATCCGATGCAGGTTATGATGAACGTATGGTGTCATGATGGTAGTGCAACTGATTGGCTCGGAACCTTTACTTACAATGGACCATACAGAACAACTTACAGAGACTTCAGTTATACTCCTATAAGCACTAGCTCAAGTTCAAGCAGTAGCTCAAGTAGCACTACACTTCCAAGAATTGATCTTCAAGCATGGAGCTGTAATGCAAGCAGTGGTGTTACCATATGGAGTGGTGGAGTTGGTAGTTTTGATCCAGGAGATTGGATCAGATTTGACAACGTTGATTTAAAGACTGGCTATAATAATTTCAGTATTGAATATGCAACCACTGTAAGTGGAAGCCTTGAAGTTAGACTTGATAGTGCTAAAGGAACTCTTGTAGGAACTGTAAACTATAGTTCAACAGGTGATTGGGGAACTTATAAGTGGACAGGTTGCAGTATGGATCCAAATGTTGCAAAAGGTGTACATACAATTTATGTTAAGGGAAAGAGTGGAGCAGCAAATCTCGCAAGAATTACTATCAATAGAAACTGATGTTTTACGGAAGGGGTTTTCCCCTTCCGTATTAATTAAGTTGAAAATTTGCTTGATTTAAACAAAACTTTTATAATTTTGTTTTAAAAAGGGAGACGAATGTTTAATAACTTATATTTTTTCTTATTTGTATTTTTACTTTTTTTAAGCTGTTCAAATTATGATGATATGAAAGTAGCTGGCTTTTCATATAAAGGGAAGGAATATTTTGTAAAAATTAAAGATGTAAAAGACGATTTTTTACTTACAGCAAGAAGATATAGACAGATTACAAATGACATTAATTATCATAAAATCTCTATTTTTGCAAATTATCTTTCAAAGGATGTGGCATTAATAGAAGAACTTGAAAGTGGACTTACGAATAGTGTTGAATTTAAATCAAAATATGAATTATTAAAACAAAAGAAATATTACTCAGAGCTTTTTTCAAGAGGAGAAAAGATATTATTAAAAGAGATGAGACTTAACTTAAAGAATAAATATAAGGGGATTAATCAGGAAGAAAAACAAGTTATCGAGAAAGAATATGCTGATAATTTTAAAAAAGAAAATATTAAAAGTTTTTATGAAATTGATAACAAAAAGAATCTAATAAAAATTAATCAGGAATTCTACAATCCTTTTAATATTCCAGAGGACATAATTTTATTCAAAGTTTTTGATAAACCCTATAACTGGAAAATTTCAAAGTGGATAATTTTGATGTACAATCCAAATTTTAATGAAAAAAAGATCGAGGATTTTATTGAAAATATGGAAAACTTAAAAGATCTTCTAATTGTAGTTGAAGTTGCAAAAAAGAAAGGAATTGAGAGGGGAATAAAAATAAAAGAGGAAAACATAATAAAAGAAATAGCTTTAGAGAGTTTCAGAAATAAAATTAAAGAAGAGTTTAAAGTTAAAGTTTTGCCAGAAATTACAACTGACATAATTAAGGCATATTATGAAAGTAATAAAAATCTAGCATTTGTAGAGAAAGATGGGAAAAAGCTACAATTAACTTACAATGATGTGAAGGATGAAATCTCTAATGTGATTTGTGAAGAAAAATGGAGGGATTTTTTAAGAAAATGGAATGAAGAAATGAGGAAAAAATATAATGTTATTTACAACGAACAAGGAATAAATACACTTATGAAAATGGAAACAGAATATATTTCAAAAATTTTTAGAAGGAGAGAGAATCTTGCACTTAATAAGGCATCTTTTAATTCTATGAATATTAATTCTAAAAATGCTTTTGATGGGGATGAAAATACACTTTTTGTTTTTGATAGTCCAGACTCAAAATGGATAGGAGTTGATCTTGGCAAAAAATATCCCATCAAAAGTGTTGTAATAAAATGGGATGTTTATCCCGAGTCTTTCATAGTGCAAATATCATCAGACGGAAAACAATGGAGAAACGTTTACTATGTCGATAAAGTTTTTAGTGGCATCAATGAAGTTTTACTTGAAAATATAAGAACTAGATATTTGAGAATTTTTACTTATTCTGCAAAAAGTTTTTCTATAAAAGAGTTTGAAGTTTATTAATATAAATTTAACGGGGGAAATGTATGTATATTGACCTTAAGGCAAGAGATGTTTCTATTAATCCAATTTCAACGCTTGAGAAGAAGTTTTCTTCTTTAGTTTCTGATACTTCAAAATGTGATGCAATTTACTCTGATTCAACTTTTGAAAATGTATTGGGCGTCTGTGGACTTCCTTTCAAAGCACCTGTGATGCTTGAACTACTTAAAGATGAAAAAATTGCTATGGAATTTATAAACCTTACTAAAGAGAAAAGTTCTCTTCTTATTGTTTTGAAAACTAAAAATTCTTTTACGGCATATATTAATAGAAACGGAAAGATTAATCAGATTGAACTATCAGAATATGCGAATAGAAAGATTAAAAATATTACTAAGGAAATTCAAAATTGGGCTGGTAGTTTAAATTCCGAAGGCGAACATATAATCAATCTTAAGAATCCTTCACCCGGGCCTCATTTCTATGTTAATTTGTTAATGGGGAATAGAATTGAATTTCCATATTCTTTACAGACAACACCAAAGAGTGTTGTTGACTATCTTGGTGGAGGGAGTTTTCGTTCTCATGCAGATTTTCAGGTTCTTGCGACAAGATGGGATTTTCGTCAGGAAGAAAATGGTTTTCCAGCCAATAGACAGTTTTATCTTGTAGAGAATGGAAAGAAGATTTTTTACTCTGGAAATGTAAATGATCCAAATTTCAAGAGTGGATATTGTGTTCATTCACAAAACATTACAACAATTACTGTAATGACAAAATGTGGCCTTAAAATTGTTCGCAAAATATTTATTTTACCTCAATACGAAGGTTTACCACTTGCAACAGAAGTCCAGAGAATAGAAATCTATAATGAAACAAATAAAAAGAGGGATTTAAAAATAGTTACTGTTGGAATGTTTGGTTCAAGTGCACCTCATGCCCTTATGGAAGATGTTCTATATTCAAATATAATTATGCAATCAAGAATTCTTGAAGATAGGGACAAAAATATTGTTGCCATAGGTGTGGACTATTATCCTGTCTATGCTAAGGATGATGAAAGATTTCATTCAATGTTAATAAGAGATAAAAATAAAAATAATTTTGCTAAAGAATTCTGTTCAAATTACAATGAATTTGTTGGAAAAGGAACGCTTGAAAATCCTGAAGGAGTCTTACAGCTATCAAATAGAATAAGTCGAAAGGGACCGGGATTTTTTGCTTTAGCCGGATATTTTCACCTTGAAGCTGGTGAATCTAAAATAGTAGATACGTTTACCGGTGTGGTATCAAGGAGAGTAAATAAAGATTCTTATTATGCGGACGAAATATCTTCATTACTGAAAAAATTTGATAAGCCTGAAACTCTTGACGAAGTAATAAGCGATATAAAAAGTTTTAATAAAAATTTTTCCTCATTTTTACAGATCAATACTAAGGATAAAGAATTCAATACATATTTCAATAATAACCTTCCTTTCCAAATTTTATATCAGACTTTTGTTTCACGTTCATTCTGTCAGACGCAGAAAGGATATAGAGAGATTGGTTTTCGTGAGATACAGGATCTTTATGCCTCTATGTATTATTTTGTAGGTATGGGAAAGTCCGATCTTGTAAAAAGATTACTCAAAGAATGGGCCTCAAAAGTTTTTGAACTTGGCTATGCTTATCACAACTTTTTCTGGAGAGGTAAAGAACCTGGAAAATGGTCTGATGATTCTCTCTGGTTTGTTCAGGCCGTATATAAATATGTAAACCTTACTAAGGATATAAATTTTCTCAAAGAGGAAACAGAAATAGCTGGAAAAGAAAATAAAGAAACAAGACCAATCTATAAAACCATTGAAGCTATAATTGATTATTCTGCCTACATTTCAGTAGGCAAACACGGCCTGCCACTACTCGATAGAGCTGACTGGAATGATTGTTTGAGAATTGATACTGATTCAATTGATGGTCCTGAAAAAGAGAGACTTTATAAAAAAAGAGTGGAGGAATGTAAAAACAAAAATATATCCTTTGATGATGAAAACACTTTCTCCGAAAGTGTAATGAATGCATGCCTTCTCAAGGTTGCTATAGATGAATATTCAGAACTTGCTGAACTCATGAAGAATTATGAAAGTGCAAATCGTATGAAAAATCTTTCAAAAGAAATTCATAGTAGAGTCCAGAAATATGCATGGAAAGAGGATTTTTTTGCTAGAGTACTTTATAACAGAAGTGAAAAATTTAAGTATATAGGGGCAAAAGGGGATAATCTTGGAAAAGAACCGGGAATAAATGATTCATACTTTATCAATTCTTATAGTTGGCCAATTATATCTGAAATAGCATCTGAAGAACAAATAAGAATAATGACAGACACTCTTGAGAAAACTTTAAAAACAGAATATGGTTTCAGATTGATGACTTTAGCAGCTTTAGAAAAAATTTGTAAAGAGATTGCCATAGGTGAGTATTTTCCGGGTGATCGTGAAAATGGAGCAGTTTTTAAGCATGCCTCTATGATGATGGTTTTTGCAATGTTTAAGGCAGCAAAGACAGTGAATGACAAAAAATTAGCTGAACGTTTGACCAAACTTGCCTACTGGATGATAGATATTGTGCTACCATATAAAACTATGAAAGATCCATTTAAACTTGCCGGAAATCCACGCTTTTGTACTCAATATATTAATTCTGAGACAGGTGAGCATATCGGCCCACTTTTGTCCGGTACAGCTACATGGTTAAATTTGAGTTTAGTATATTCATTTGGGGTCGATTTCACAGTAGAGGGAATAAGATTTAACCCACTTTTGAGACCTGAGGAAAAAGAAATCACATATACTATGAAAATAGAAAATACAACATACAATATAACTATTCAAAAACCAGAAGGATTTTATAGAATTAAAGATAATTGTTACAAGATCTTTCTGGATAATAAGGAAATAGATAATAATCTCATTCCAATTTTTAATGATGGTAAAAACCATATTGTGGTGATAAAATTTTAACAGATGGGGGGCATTACACAATCGTGTAATGTCCTTTTTTTGTCTAAAACTATTGTCAAATCTTTAAAAACTTAAAATAAAATTTGACTTGAAAATACATTCAAATTATAATTTTTGTAGGAGTTTTATGATGAACAGAAATAAAATTTTAATCTATGATACCACATTAAGAGATGGCAAACAGGCAGAAGGAATTAACTTTTCATTACAGGATATGATAAGCATTGCAAAAAAACTTGATAGTTTTGGTATAGATTATATAGAATGTGGCTGGCCGGGAGCACTTCCAAAGGATAAAGCATTTTTTGAGGAAATAAAAAAGGTTGAGCTTAAAAAAACGAAGGTTGCAGCTTTTGGTAGCACAAGACATGCAAAAAATAAAGTTACAGAAGATCATAATCTTAAAGAGTTAATTGCAGCCGATACTCCAGTAGTTACAATTTTTGGAAAAAGCTGGGATTTGCATGTAAAGGAAGTATTCAGAATTCCTCTTGAAGAAAATCTTACTCTGATATATGAGTCTATTTCTTTTTTGAAGGATCATAAGAAAGAAGTAATATTTGATGCTGAACATTTCTTTGATGGGTTTATTAATAATCCTGAGTATGCTGTCGAAGCACTCAAAGCGGCTGAAAAAGGTGGAGCTGATTGGATTGTTCTTGCTGATACAAATGGGGGTATGGTTCCAGAAAAGATAAGAGAGATAATTGAAAAAGTGAAAAATGAAGTAAAAATACCTTTAGGTATTCATGCCCATAATGACAGTGAATGCGGCGTTGCTAATAGTATTGAAGCTGTAAGAGCTGGAGCTTTACAGGTTCAGGGAACTATAAATGGTATAGGTGAAAGATGCGGAAATGCAAATCTTTGTTCTATAATTCCTAATCTTTATTTTAAGATGGGTTATAAATTTAATAATATTGGGGAAAAGGAGTTAAAAAGGCTTACAGAGGTTTCTCACTTTGTTTATGAAATTGCCAATATGGCACCTGATACAAGACAGCCTTATACTGGAATGAGTGCCTTCACTCATAAAGCTGGTGTTCATGCTAATGCAGTTGAGAAAAATCCAAAAACTTATGAGCATATAGAACCAGAAATGGTAGGTAATAGAAGAAGAATATTGATTTCAGAACAGGCAGGTAAATCAAATATTCTTGAGAAAGCAAAAGAAATGGGACTTGAAATTCCAAAAACATTTGTCCCTGTTGTAGTAGAGAAGATAAAAGAGCTTGAAAATCTTGGCTATGAATTTGAAGGTGCTGATGCAAGTTTTGAGCTACTTGTAAAAAGTATCTGTGGTAAGATAAAAGAAAAATTTACAGTAGAATCTTTTAAAACTCTCATTTACTACACTGAAAATAAAAATATAATTGAAGCAACTGTAAAGATTAAAGTCGGAGAACTTGAGCAACTTACTGTTGCAGAAGGTGATGGACCTGTTAATGCTTTAGATATTGCATTAAGAAATGCTCTTTCAGTATTTTATCCAGCGGTTAAGGGGGTAAAACTTCTTGACTATAAGGTGAGAATACTTAATCCTAAGGCTGGGACTGCAGCTATAACGAGAGTTCTTGTTTCTTTCAGATATGATGGTATCGAATGGGGCACTGTAGGTGTTTCTGGAAATATTATAGAAGCAAGCTGGAAAGCTCTTGTTGACAGTATGAATTATCTTCTTATGAAAATAGAAGAAGATGAGAATATTAAGGAGTGCTAAATATATGCTTAAGAATTTAATTTTTTTATCTATCTTTGTTGTGAGTTCTACTATTTTTGCTGAGCCGTTTAACAAAGTGGTTGCAAGTGTTGGTGATTTTGCAATTACAAGTTATGATGTAGAGAGTATGAGAAAATTTATGCAGGTTTATACGGGGAATGCTACAAATGTTAAGATAGAACCCTTTAAGGAACTTCTTTACATATATTCACTTGAACAGATTGTAAAGGATAACAGTAAGATTATTCTTCCAAAAGATGAAGTTGACAAAATGATAGATAAAATGACAAACCTTACGAAAGAAGAGAGAACAAACCAGATGCTTGTTGAGAGAGCTAAAATTGTGGATCAATTTCCTGAAGAGTTGAGACTATATTTACGTAAATCTCAGATAATAAGAACTTTGCTTTCTGTTGATACAAGATTGAGAGATAAGTCAAATGAAAAAATTGACGAGAAGGAAATTACAAATTTCTATAACGAGCATAAGTCTTCACTTATTGAACCTCCATCTATAGATATTATTCTTGTTGTTGCCGAACAACCGAGTGGGGGAACACTTGATGAACTTGAAAAGTTTGAAAAAACTCTTGAGGAAATAGCAAAGAGACTTCAAAGATCTAATGATATTGCTGATTTGCTTGAAAAATATAAAAGAACAATAAAGTTTGAGTCTTATTCTGGGAGAACAGGACTTAAACCAGTGTATGAACTATTTCAGGCAGGTTATCCAGAAGAGATGCTTGCTTTTGCGTTGACTACAAATCCAATTCCAACAGCTAAGGGGAAATTGAATGTAAAGCCGGGTTTTGTTCTTGGACCAGAAAAAACAAAATTCAGGAATTCAAATAAAGTTGTTTATTTTATTTTTAAACTTGTTGATAGAAAGATTGGTGCAAATGTTCCTATTGATAAAGTAAGGAATCTTATAGAAGCTCAATTAAGAGAACAAAAGATTATGAATTCTGTCAAAAATTATATACTTGATAAAATTTCAGGTAAAGAACTTGAAATAGTAATATATGATGAAAAATATAAAGGAGAATACGATGAATTTTTACGAAGGTAAATTAACGGCTAAAAATCTTAAGATTGCTATAGTTTATAGTAAATTTAATTCTTTTGCAGGAGATAGACTTATTGATGGTGCAAAGAATGCCTTCATTCAACTTGAAGGTAAAGAAGAGAATCTTGATGTTTTTAAGGTGCCGGGTAGCTATGAAACTCCGGGAGTTGTAAGAAAACTTCTTGACAAAGGATATGATGCTATCGTTTGTCTTGGGGTTATTATCAGAGGCGATACTCCACACTTTGAATATGTTGCATCAAATTCTTCAAAGGCTATTATGGAACTTTCAGCGATGGGTAAGATACCCGTCGTATATGGACTCATTACAGCCGATGATCTTGATCAGGCTATTCAGAGAGCAGGTGCAAAAAGTGGAAACAAGGGTTATGATGCAATGATGACAGCTGTAGAAATGGCAAATTTATATTCACAGATTGATAAAAAATAATATATGGAAGTTGAAAATACAAAACCGAGACAGAAAGCAAGAGAACTCGCTTTGATAACTCTATATATCTACCAGATAACAAATAATTCTAAGGAACTTCTTGATTTTAAGTGGTTTGAAGAATTTTCTTCATTTTGTGAAGAGGATAAAATTTTTGAGATTAATGATGAAAAAGAAAAGAAGTTGATTTATGAAGTTGCTTCAGAATTAATACAGGGAGTAATTTCAAATCTACAAAAGATTGATGAGGTCATAAAAAAACATCTGGTTAAGTGGAGTTTCGATAGACTAAGAGAGATAGACAAGGCAATTTTAAGGCTATCTATCTATTCAATAATTTATAAATATGAAATACCTTCCGAAGTTATCATTTCTGAGGCAAATAGATTGTCATCTCTTTATTCAGAAGATAACGCTCATATTTATATAAACGGTATGCTTCATAAGATCAAAGAAGAATTCAGAGGTGGCATTAAAACCATTATTCAGGATAAACTGGAGTGATTGAATGAAAGAGATAGAAAAACTTCTTGAGGTTATTAAAAGATTGAGGGGTGAGAATGGCTGTAGCTGGGATAGGGCACAGACCATAGAAACTTTGACTGGTTCAATCATTGAAGAAAGCTATGAACTTGTAGAATCAATAGAAGAAGGCAACCTTGAAGATTTAAAAGAAGAACTTGGAGACCTTATTTTTCTTTCGTTGTTTGTAGCTTATATTGGCTCACAAGAAAACAGATTTTCAATGGAAGAAATTGTTTCGGGAGTTACTGAGAAATTGATAAGGCGACATCCACACGTTTTTGGAGGGCTTGAAACAGAAGATGTAAAAGAAATATTGAAAAACTGGGAGAAAATAAAAGCTAATGAAGCAAAAAACAAAAAGAGAAAATCTATAATAGACGGAATTCCAAAGAAACTTCCAGAGATTTACAGATTTTTTAAGATACTTGATAAACTTTCAAGAAATGAAGTAAATATAGAAGAAGTTGACAAAAATAGACTGAAAGATAGTTTCAATAGCTTTTTAGAAAGTGGGAAAGAGGATTTTATAAAAGATTTTCTTATCTATTGTTATAGAAATAAGATTGATCTTCCGAATTTAATAAGAAAATCAGAAAAAATTTTATTAAAAAATTAAGAAAATTTTATTTATTTACGATAAAATAAATAGAAAAAATTCCAAGGAGGGAATTTATGAAGATAGCAAATGGAGTTGATCCGGGAATTGAATTCCAAACCATTACAAGAGAGAGATTGTTAGAAGAAGAAGTAAAACTTCAAAGAGAACTTCAAAGAAAAGAGCTTGCAAAAACAGAAAAGAAAGAGAAAGAAATTGACACTTCAAGAATAGCTTTAAGTGATCATAGCTTAAAAGAGCTTCTTTTCCTAATTTCTTCGAGAGGAAATAGTTCTACTGTAGAAAAGTTGGCAGAGCTTCTGAAAAAAGAAAGAGAACTTTTAGCAAGGCTTAAGAAATGAGAATATGTTTAAAGTTGTTCTTGTTGAGACAGAAGGGGAAGAAAATATAGGTGCGATCGCACGCATAATGATGAATTTTTCTTTTAGAGAACTTATCCTTGTTTCTCCACGATGCAATCATCTTTCAAAAAATGCATTGAATTATGCAGTTCATGCGAAGTCTATACTGGAAAATGCAAAGATTGTCGAAAATATTTCTGATGTTATTTCAGATTGTGAACTTTCTATAGCCTTTACAAAAAGGATAGGGCAATTCAGAAGAAAGGATCTTACTTCCTACAATATTGGAGAATTTCTGAAAGGTTATAATAATGTCGCTTTGGTATTTGGTAACGAAAAATATGGGCTTAAAAGTGAAGATATAGATATGTGTGATTTAATATGTCATATTCCTTCTTCAGAAGAATTTCCTTCGCTTAATCTTTCTCATTCAGTTGGTGTAATATGCTATGAAATATATAAGAGCAATGTCTTTTCTGAAAAAAATGACAATTTAGCAACAAAGGATGAGATAAATTCTGTTCTTGATAAAACCATTTCATTTCTTCATTATCTTGATTATTTTAAGAATACTTCTGATAAAAGGCTTAAAAACTATCTATCCAAACTTCTTCACAGGATAAAACCAGAAAAAGGAGATATTCTTATACTTTCTAACCTTATAGAGAGAATAACTGGAATCGTAAAAAGAATCTCATCTAAAAATTGACAATCTTAAATAAATATTTCACAATTTAATTTATTTCATTATTACAGGAAGATAATATGAATAAAAATCAGTTGGAAAAACTTGCACTTGATTATCACAGAAGTTCAGGTAAAATCGAGGTTGTTCCAAAAGTTTCTGTAAAAAGGAAAGATGAGCTTTCTCTTGCTTATACGCCGGGAGTTGCCTTTCCCTGTATTCATATCAGTAAAGATAAAGATTTGATTTATGATTATACCTTCAAGTCGAATAGTATATTTATTGTGAGTGATGGTAGTGCTGTGCTTGGTCTTGGTAATATAGGTCATAGAGCATCTTTACCTGTAATGGAAGGAAAGGCTTTGTTATTTAAAATTTTTGGTGGGATTGATGCATATCCGATTATTTTGAACACTCAGGATACAGAAGAGATAATCACAACTATTCAAAGAATTGCTGATGGAGTTGGTGGAATAAATCTTGAGGATATTTCTGCACCACGTTGTTTTGAGGTTGAGGATAGACTTTCTGAATTACTTGATATTCCAGTGTTTCATGATGATCAACATGGGACTGCTGTTGTGACCCTTGCAGGGCTTATTAATGCTTTGAAACTTGCTTCTAAACAAATTGATAAAATCAAGATTGTAATAAATGGTAGTGGGGCTGCAGGTATAGCTATATCAAATCTTCTTCTTTATTATGGAGCAAAAAACATAATAATGTGTGATAGAAAAGGTATTATCTATGAAGGTAGAGAAGAAGATATGAATGAAATGAAAAATAAAATAGCACTTCAAACTAATAGAGATAAGATTAAAGGTAGTTTAAAAGATGCTTTGATTGGGGCTGATGTCTTTATAGGTGTTTCTG
The DNA here is from genome assembly GCA_037479045.1 of Brevinematales bacterium. Lineage (GTDB taxonomy): Bacteria > Spirochaetota > Brevinematia > Brevinematales > JAOACQ01 > JAOACQ01. Next base: position 117,430 of record JBBFLL010000001.1, read on the forward strand.
TTAAAGATGCTCTCAAACCAGAGATGATAAAACTTATGGCTGATAAACCTATAATATTTGCAATGGCAAATCCAGATCCAGAAATTCTACCAGATGAGGCATATAAAGCTGGTGCTTTTATTGTTGCAACAGGAAGAAGTGATTTTCCAAACCAGATTAATAATTGTCTTGCTTTTCCCGGTATTTTCAGAGGGCTACTTGATATAAGGGCAAAAAAGGTTTCAATGGAAATGAAGGTGTCTGCTTCAAAAGCTATTGCAAATTATATTAAAGATAGCAAGCTCAAAAGGGAAAGAATAATTCCTTCAGTTTATGATTTGAGGCTTCATGCAGAAATTGCTGAAGAAGTGGCAAAAGTCGCAGTGAAGGAAAACTTAGCAAGAATTAATGTAAAAGATGGGGAAGTTCTTGAGAAGGCTTTAAAAATACTTCATACCAACAGAAAAAGATTTTTTTAGGCTTATTTTAAGTGAGAAAATTCCGATAAGATAAAAAAATCCCGGGGCAAAGTATGAATAAAACTTTTTTTCTTTTGCTTTTTATTCCTTTAATCTTTTTTGCTCAAAGTAATAAAGCAGAAACAGATGCTTTTTTACTCCTCAAAAAGGCAAATGACAGTTATAAATTGAAAAAATTTGAGGAAGCGAAAACAAATTATTTGAATTTAATTAAGATTTATCCATCTTCAAAATATGTCCCTTATGCTCTTTATGTTCTTTCTACAATAGAAACAGAATATCCAAAAATTTTAGAATATCTTTTTATTATAGAAGAAAAATATCCCGATTTTGAATACTGGACAAATTCTGTTGAGAAACTTGGGGAGATATTTTATGTTATGGGACGCTATGATGACTCTTTATCAAAATATATCAAGATAACTACAGACAGTGCATTGTATATGCAGAGCCTTCTATTTGCAAACAAGAAGGAGTATAATACTGCCATTGAAATAATGAATAAACTACTTTCACAGACTGTTGATAATTATCTTGTTTATAAGACCATAATGTTAAAAATAAAAGTCTTTTTTGAAACGAAGAAATACAATGAAATGTTGCCTCTATTTCAACTTTCTGCTAAATTGATTAATTTTGCAAATGATAGTGGGGCAAGACTTTTATTTTATGTAGGGAAATACTATTTTATAAGAAATGATATAGAAAAGAATTATGAAAAATCTCTCTATGCTTTCTCATTACTCAAGAGAAAGTTTCCATTGAGTCTTGAAAGTAGCCTTGCAAATAATTATCTTGCTCATCTTAAGAAAAACAAAATAGAGAAGGAAGAAATTATAAGCTGGCTTGCACAGGCTTTTCAGGAAGTTGTTGATGTCCCTTATAAGGGGGAGATAACAACCACTCTTGAGAGACAGGAGAAAAAGTTAGAGAAACAAATGGATAAAGTAGAAGGTGCAATCGGGAAATCAATAAAAACAGAAGTTTTGGAATATGTTGTAAGAATAGGTGAATATAAGGATTTAAGCGTTGCCAATATGGTAGCAATGGATATAGGCAGACAGAAAAAAGATATTCCTATAGGAGTATTTTTCAGAGATGATAGATATTATGCTGAGGTAAGGGGAATTAAAGATTTAAATGTTGCAAGAAATTATGCAAAAGAGATTAAATCTATTGGTTATGATGATGCAAAGGTTATAGAGATATACAAAATTACAGAATACACTGAATAAAGTTTGATTTTTTTTTATTTTTGTTTTATAATTTAAAACAAAGATTATTCGGAGGAACTATGTCAAGAAAATGCGATATATGTGGAAAAGGTCCAGTGTATGGAAATAATATTTCACACTCACATAGAAAGACAAGGACAAGATGGTTGCCCAACCTTAAAAAAGTTGATGCTATAGTTAATGGGGAAAAGAAAAAGATTAAAGTTTGCATGAGTTGTTTACATGCTAATAAAGTTGAGATAGCATATTAAATTTATTTTCTGAGGAGTTTGTTGAGTGATTTAATTCATTCTTCAACTCCGAGGAATCTTGAATTTAAGCTGATCCAGAGGAGGTACTGATGGAGAGGCGACTTGGTGTTGTTGCCATTCTTGTTTATTCTTCTGAAAATGTAAAAGAACTGAATTTGATTCTTTCCAATTATGCTGAAATCATTATTGGTAGAATGGGTTTGCCTCTCAGAGATAAGAAGGTCAGTGTAATTTCCCTCATTGTCGATGGAACTACAGATGAGATAGGTGCTATGACAGGGAAGATTGGCCGTCTTAAGGGGATTTCTGTTAAGTCAATGCTTACAGAGTTTAAAGATTAATTTTTCACTTGATTTGAGGGAGGTAAACTATGCAGATTTTGAACAAGACAAATTATCTTAAAAATTTTATTGATAGAGAAAAACTTTATTCTCTTCTTGATAACAAAATACCATCAGAATCAGAAGTGAATGAAATTTTAAATAAGGCTTTAAAACTCAAAGGGCTTGAATTAAAAGAAGTTGCAACCTTACTCAATGTTAAAGATAAAAATTTGATAAGCCGTATAATGGAAGCTGCAAAGTATGTGAAGGAAACAATCTATGGCAAAAGACTTGTCCTTTTTGCTCCTTTGTATGTTGCAAATCTTTGTTCAAATAACTGCCTTTATTGTGCCTTTCGTAAGGATAATAAGAAGATTGTTCGCACAATTCTTACACAGGATGAGATAGCAAAAGAGGTTTTATCACTTCTTAAAGAAGGACATAAGAGAATCCTTATGTTAAGTGGAGAGACAGATGAAACTCCTGTTGACTATTTCCTTGAATCTATAAGGACAGCTTATAGTGTGAGATATGAAAATCACTATATCAGGAGAATAAATGTTGAAATAGCACCAATGGATGTAGAAGATTTTAAAAGATTGAAAGCTGAAAAAATAGGTACATATACCTGTTTTCAGGAAACCTATGATGAAGTGGCATATAAAAAATATCATCCAGCTGGTGGTAAAAAGTCAGATTATGAATGGAGACTTTTTGTAATGGATAGGGCTATGGCCGGGACAATAGATGATGTCGGGATTGGGGCACTTTTTGGGCTTGCTGACTACAGGTTTGAGGTGCTTGCTTTAATTGAACATGCAAATCATCTTGAAGAAGTTTTCGGGTGTGGGCCTCATACTATAAGCATTCCAAGAATAGAACCAGCAGATGGAGCTCCACTTTCTACACATATACCACATCCTGTAAGTGATGAAGACTTTAAAAAACTTGTTGCTATTTTGAGGCTTGCTGTTCCGTATACTGGAATAATTTTGAGTACAAGAGAAAGTGAAGAGTTAAGAAATGAACTTTTTAACTATGGAGTTTCTCAAATTTCTGCAGGTTCAAGGACAAATCCAGGAGCATATTCTAAGGAAGGACATCCAGATTCAGGTGCTCAGTTTTCACTTGGGGATCATCGTTCACTTGATGAGGTTATATCTACTTTGATTGATAAGGGATATATTCCTTCTTTTTGTACTGGTTGTTATAGAAAGGGTAGGGTTGGCAATGATTTTATGGATTTGGCCAAACCGGGGCTTATAAAAGAATTCTGTATGCCTAACGGTATTTTTACTTTTTATGAATATTTAATGGATTTTGCTAAACCTGAAACAAAGGAAAAAGGTTTAAAACTTGTAGAAAATCTTATAAATGAGGTAGAAAAGGAAAATTTGAAAAAAAGAATGAAAGAAGTCATAAAAAAGCTTGAAGATGGGGAAAGAGATGTTTATTTCTGAAACATCTTTTGAAGAAATAGAGTATTTGTATTATCATTCTTCTATTGATGAGCTTGTGAAAAAAGCAAATGATGTATGTAAAAAGATATATGGAAATAAAGTCTATCTAAGAGGTCTTATTGAATTTTCAAATATATGTTTTATGGATTGTAAATATTGTGGGATTCGTCGTTCAAACACAAGGGTTCACAGATATAGAATGAGTGATGAAGAAATTCTTGCTACAATAGAGTCGGGAGTGAAAGAAGGTTTTAAAACTTTTGTGCTTCAAAGTGGAGAAAATGCTTATAAAGTAAGTGAACTTGCAACTCTTGTGGAAAAAATTAAAAACAAATGGAGTGATATTGCTATAACATTAAGCTGTGGTTATTTTAAGAAAGATGATTTAAAAATTTTAAAAAAAGCTGGTGTTGATAGATATTTATTCAGATTTGAAGTAGCCGATGAAAAACTATATTCGTTTTTGAAGAATGGTGAAAAATTATCAAAACGTCTTGAGATGCTTTCAAACTTGAAAGAACTTAATTTTGAAACTGGTTCTGGATTTATGGTTGGATTACCAGATGAAACAGACGAAATTTTACTTAAAAATCTTAAGCTATGCAAAGAATTTCAATTTGATATGGTTGGTATAGGACCCTTTATTCCTCATCCGGATACTCCATTGAAGGATGCAATGCAATTTCCGATAGATAGAACTATAAAAGCAACAGCATTACTGAGGCTTACTCTTCCTCTTGCAAATATTCCAGCTACAACAGCGGCAGGAACACTTGATCCAGCAGGTAGAGAAAAGATGCTTAAAGCTGGAGCGAATGTTTTAATGCCTAATATTACTCCACCAACAAATAAAAGGGATTATTTACTTTATCCTAACAAAATCTGTATTGATGAGAGTGGCCTTGAATGTATTTCCTGTATGGCTTTAAGGGTAAAGTCTATAGGCAAAGAAATATCGATGGAGCGAGGGGATTCTCTTTCTTATGTAAAATCATTTTATTCCGAAAATTAATTGAATAATTTTATAAATGGTATTGTATGAATAAAGAAAGATTTGGGGTGTTTTTTTTCTTTTTTCTCTTGTTTTTCTTTTTTATTGAAGCAAGGATAATAATTTTATCTCTATTTCCAGATGAAAAATTGATTAAAAACACGAGTAATAACATTCAAAGAGGTAAGATCTTAGATAGAAAAGGTGTTGAACTTGCACTTTCAAAGGATTACTTTTCTATATACATCAGGCCAAAAAGACTTTCAGAAGAAAAGAAACAATCTATTTATAAAGAACTCTCAAAAGTCCATTTTTTCAATGAAGAAGATTTAAAGAATATATTTTCAGAAAAAGAATTTGTCTGGCTTATAAGAAAAGGTGAGAAAGAAGAATTAAAATATGTGAAAGAATGGATAGATAAACTTAAAGAAAAAAAGATTATCAAGAATGATGAACTCGATGTAATTACCGAAAAAGGTAGATTTTATCCATATCAGGAATTATCACTACTTATCGGAAATGTTTCGATAGATAATGATGGAATTGCAGGTATAGAAAATAGCTATAATGAGCTTCTATCTCAGGGTATAAATATAGAGTTAACTATAGATAAGGATCTATCGATTATTTGTTATCAGGAGCTTGAAAAAGCTATAAAAGATAATCTTGCGGAAAGTGGTTCTGTGGTAATAATTGATAACAGGACGATGGAGATTCTATCTTTAGTAAGTTATCCTTCTTACAATCCTAATCAAAGAGTTTTAAGTCCATCTTATTTTTATTTTCCTGCTGTAAGTTATATATTTGAGCCGGGTTCTATTATGAAGGTATTTTCTATGGCTTATGCAATTGATAAAGGAATTGTATCAAAGGATAAACCACTTTTTTATTGCCCCGGTGAAATACTTGTGAAGGATGTTTCTTTTCGTTGTTTTGCTTCACATGGCTATGTTTCTCCTGAGACTATAATTCAAAAGTCCTGTAATGTAGGAATGATTCAGGTGGCAGATAAGTTCAAAAGAGATGATTTTTATAATTATCTTGTGAATCTTGGTTTTGGTAAGGAACCGGAATTAAAGATTTATGGTCTTGAAAAAGGTATTTTAAGACAGCCTGAAAGATGGTCTTTACTCTCTAAGTATATGATTTCTATAGGTCAGGAGATAGGAGTTACAGCCTTACAGCTTGCTATATCGGCAAGTGTAATAGGAAGAAATGGAGTTTATAGAAAGCCAGTGATTGTTAAAAATAAAAACATTGAAGAAATAAATACAGCAATAATAAAGAGAGAGACAGCAGAGAATTTACTGCAAATGATGAAAAAGGTTATAAGTGAAGAAGGGACAGCTTTAAGTGCAAAAATTGAAGGAATTTCCATAGCGGGAAAGACAGGGACGGGACAGATTGCAAAACCAACTGGAGGATATTATAAAGAATTTTATAATGCTGTGTTTGTTGGTTTCTTACCGGCTGAATCTCCAGAATATACAATACTTATTGTCATACATAAACCAAAGGCAGGTAAAAATACTGGTGGTGTCGTTGCTGCCCCAGTGTTTGCAAATATTGTTAGAAGAATGATTATAAGTGGTATATACCTTGAGTGATGGAGAAAGTATGGAATTTTTTCTTATAGAGGGAGAATATAAAAATCTCAAAATATCTCATAACAACAAAACTCTTACAATTCATTCTTCAAATCCATACAAAGAGGCTGAAAGGATAGTCTCGCATTTCAATCATCAGATGGAATATGTTGTCCTTGCGGGTGTTGGGCTTGCTTATCTTGTTGAGTATTTACTTAAAAATACAGAGTATAAAATAATCATTTTTGAATATTTTCCTGATCTTATAGAATTATTGAAACAGGAAAAAAAGGAAATTTTTTCAGAAAAAAGGGTGACATTCTTTTCAAACCTTGATGATATTTTTGACTATCTTGATAAAAATTATATAAAAGAATTTAATTTTTATGTTCATAGACCCTACATTACTCTTTTTCCAGAGATTTATGGTAAAATAGAAAACGAATTCATAGTTTATTTATCAAAAAGAAAGATAAATCAAAATACACTTAAAAGGTTTCAGAAAGTCTGGCTTAAAAATATAATCAAAAACTCAAAATACTATTTTAACTTGCCCGGTATTAAGGATATAAAACATAATTTTAATGGTAAGCCAGCGGTGATTGTAGGTGCTGGACCTTCATTGTCGAAAAATATAAAAAAACTCAGGCAACTTAAAGATAGTGCAGTAATTATTTCAACTGATACAGCCTTGTGTCAACTTTTTTATGAAAATATAATTCCAGATTTTGTTGTAAGTGTTGATCCTCAGGATAAGAATGCGTTATATTTACTTGGCATAAAGGAAAAGGACAAACTTCCATTTCTTGTTATTGACAGTGCGGTGGCATTTATTACACTTGTTCATTATCCAGAAGAAAAAATTATACTTTTTGATACAATTTTTCCTTTATATGAAGAAATAAAAAAATTTGCGGGTGAAAAGGGGCAACTTAAATCTGGCGGGTCAGTCTCCACAACGGCTTTTGATCTCGCACGATTTTTTGGTTGCGATCCAATAATTTTTGTAGGACAGGATCTTGCTTATACCGGGTTTAAAACTCATTCGGAAAGTAATATTCTTGAAAATATGTTTTTTAATACTACAAACAGGCTTAAAAATTTTGAAACTTACAATGCTAAAAGCCAGATTGTTGCTGACAGGGTAATGATAAAGGGATTTAAAGAAAATTTTGTATTAACTGATAGAAAGTTTTTGACATTTCTTGAATGGTTTAAAAGAGAGATAAAACAAACAGAACAAAAGGTTATAAATGCAACGGAAGGCGGGGCTTACATTGATGGAGCAATTCATATGGATCTTGAAAATGCCTTAAACAACATTGATATAGATAAAAAATTTGAAATTTTGTCTTATAAGAAAAATGGTAATGAAGAATTTAAAAATCATTTGAAAGAAATTTTAAACGTGGTTGATAGCTTAATTCCATTCTCAATCAATGCCGTTAATTCGGCAAGGAAAATGCTTTCCGAATTTAAAACCTTAAAAAATCCAGAAAAATATTACAAAGATATGAATGAATTTGATTTCAGATTTTTGAGTTCAATCAAAAAAGAAAATCTTGGTAGATTTATAGAATTAACCATGCAGGAGTCAATATTAAAACTTCTTGAGAGAAAAGATGAAAAGAAGTTGACTGAAGATGTAGTGTCAAACTGGGTTCAATTTTATGATGAGGCAAAAAATGGACTTTTATTCTTAAAACATCTTATAATAAAAAGGCTTAAATTATGAAAATAGCCATTTTGAGTGATATTCATTCAAATCTTGAGGCACTTATTTCTGTTTTAAATAATCTTTCAAAAGAGTCTTTCGATTTTATCATATCTCTTGGAGATATAGTAGGATATGGGCCTGATCCAGAGAAATGTGTTGATATAATTCAAAGGGAAAAGATAATTTCTATAAAAGGTAATCACGAAAGGATGCTTATTAAACCAGAGGATAGAATCTTTGCAAATGAGCTTGCAAGAAGGGCAATCGAATGGACAGAAGAAAATCTCAGTTTGAAGTCAAAAATTTTTTTAGAAAGTTTACCTGAAAAATATGAATATGAGGGCTTGCTTTTTGTTCATGGTTCTCCACTTAATCCAGATGAATACATAATCAGAAGGAGAGTTGCTATTGATTCAATTCAAAAAATTAAGGAAGATGGTTTTAAGTTATGTTTTTTTGGACATACTCATCTACCCGGCATATTTTATGAAGATGGAGCTTTTAGTTATTTTGATAAAACTTTACTTGAAGGAGAAAAATACTATTTGATAAATCCCGGTAGTGTTGGCCAACCACGAGATAGAAATCCAAAATCTTCATATTTAATATTTGACTTTCAGGAATATTCGGTTAATTTAAAGAGGGTGGAATATAACATAACTAATACAGTTGAAAAAATCCAGAATTATGGACTACCAGAAGAGCTTGGAACAAGATTATATTATGGGATTTAATATTCTACATTTCTTAATGGCATATCAAGATAAATTAATTGGTCATTTCCATCTATTCTGAAAACAAAGGGACTTGTTACAGAGTTAATACTAACTGTTACAACTTTGCCTCTTGCGATCTTGAGAAAGTCAGCCACATGCTTGTAGTTGAAATATATGTCTAAAGGTTCTCCTTGATACTCTTCGAGTTCAATAATTTCTTTAGCTTCTCCATGTGTTGGGTGTCTTACAAAAAGTAACATCTTTTTGTCTTCCGGAGATAAGAGAGAGAGTTTTAATTTATAGTTGTCATCATCAGCAAGAACGGAAAGTATTTGGATTGAATCCAGAAAATCATCTGCCTTTACTTTTATTATATTTTTGGCTTCTTTTGGTATAACGTCTTTATAATTGGGGAATTTACCTTCGATGATATTGGAGAATAGATAGATTCTATCTAACTTGAAGAAAGCAAGGTTTGATTCTAATGCTAACATTACTTCACTGTCTGGAGTTAATGCAAGCATTATTGTCTTGAATATATTTTCTGGCACAATAGAATCTATAACAAAATCACCTTTTTTGGAAACAAATTTTTTTGAGTTTACTGACAACCTTTTACCATCTGTTGCTACAAAAAATATACTACCATTTATCTCTTCAAGATAAACACCTTTAAAAGTATCTCTTACGGAATTCTGATCTGCAACAGAAAAGATTGTTGTCTCTGTGAGTTCAATAAAATCACTTCCTTTGAGAAGTATATATTTATCCCAATCAAATTCCTTATGAAGTGGATAAGCATCTGGCCTTGAGCCATTGAGTTTAAAGATGAGATTTTCATTGTCCACTGCCTTTATATTAACGAGGGTATCACTTTCTGTGTCAGAATAGATCAATATTTCAGGAGAGCTGAATCCTCTTATTATTTCAAGTAATTTTTTAGAATTGAGGGCAATCTTTCCACCTTCTTCTATATCGGCATCTAGTTCTATTTTTACACCGTTTTCACCGTTGAATGTCATAAGCATAAGTTTGCCATTTTCTTGAGCTTCAATATAGACACTATATAGTATTGCAAGAGATGCTTTCATATTTTTTATAACATTGTCTGCAATAGTCAAATATTTAATAAAAATTTCTCTGTTAATTTTAAGTTTCATTTTTAACTCCCGATAAAAAATGCCGAGGGCGGGACTCGAACCCGCACAGGCTGTTAAACCCGAGGGATTTTAAGTCCCTTGTGTCTACCAATTCCACCACCCCGGCAACCATAAAATAAAACCAAAAAAGGGGATGGTCGGAATCGAACCGACTCAATAGCGGTTTTGCAGACCGCGGCCTTCCCACTTGGCTACATCCCCGAAAAACTTAATATATATTATAAGTATAAAATATTACATTGTCAAATTAATAACGATTTTTTGAAATCATCAAAACCTTTAAAAAAATTGAAAAAAAATAATTTTTATTTCATAATTTTAGATAAGTTGTATTTTTCTTTTCTTTTTTTGGCAGGGGTTTACTGATGGGATTTGATTTCCTTACTCTTGAAAAGCATTTTGTCAATTCAAATGCTTTTCATTCAGAAGAACTGATTGACAATTCTTACAAAGGTATTTTTTATTTTAAGGTTGTTGCTTTTAAGGATATTTATCAAAAGATTAATCTTATCACTGTTGTTAACGATATGCCTTTTGTAATCAGCGGGTATAAGTTTTTTGATGATGATAAGTTTGATTATTTTATTGTTCGTTGTGATGAACCATTACTCTATAATGGCATATTATATTATTTTGAACTTGAAGATGAGAGTGGAAATTTTAAATATCTTGGTAAAAATGGTGTAACTGAAGAAGAGTGGAAGGTTGAAGATTTTGAGTATTTACCGGGGAAGGTTGATAGTGATAGTGATCTTTTTGAGAAAGCCGGCAATGTTTTTGGAATAGCTGATGATATGGATATAAGTTTTTTCAAAGAAATCGGTATTTCAAATTTGATTGTGGATAAAAAAGTAGATTGTTCAGATATTGTCTGTTATGATAAGAAAGAAATTTATTCTCAATCAAGCATTTCTGATGAAAATTTTAATAAAAAAATGAATGATTTTTTTATTAAAAAAAATATTTCATCAAGGGACTTTATTAAACTTATTGGCGTTGATATTTTTAAATCATCTATTTTATCGAGTTATTTCAGATTTTTCAAGATTGATATAAATATGAAAGACAATGTTGTTGATAATAAACTTGCAATTGCTTTTCAACTTACTTTTATTGGTATGCCACTTATTTCAGAAAATATAAAATCTCTTCCAAGAGAATTGATTTCATATTATAAAAATATGATAAGTATAAGAAATTCAAATGAAATTTTGAAGAAAGGGGATATAAGATTTATATTTTCTGATACAGATGTGTTTGGTTTTGAAAGATTTATTAACAATGATAGGTTGCTTATTTTCTTCAATAGATCAGATGAAAGTTATGTTATAGATGTGACTAAATATTTTGGTAATGGAGATTTTATAGATATTTCAAAAGAACATCCACTCAAAAGAAAAAGACAGTTTTCAATCTATGCCAAGGATTTTGTTATACTCAAAAAGACAAGGGAGAGATAAATGTATAGGAAGATTCAGATTACAGTTATTGGTGATAGTCTTGAGTTTGAAGAGAATAATAGAGTTGCTTATGAACTCGGCAAATTTATTGCAGAGAATGGCTGGGTATTGATAACCGGGGGTAGGGAAGGTGTGATGAATGCTTGTTCAAAGGGAGCGATTGAGAAGAATGGCACTGTTGTAGCTATCCTGCCCGATGAAGATTTAAATCTTGGGACACCTTATAAAACTATTTCTATAGCAAGTGGTATAGGTTATGCAAGAAATTCTATAAATGTTCTTTCTGCAGATGTTGTTGTTGCAATAGGAGGTGGTTCTGGAACTTTGTCAGAAATAGCCTATGCGTGGGCATACAACAAGCCAATTATAGCTTATGAAGGCTGTGAGGGATGGAGTAAAAAACTTGCCAATACGACCCTTGATATAAGAAGAAAAGATAAAATAATTGGTGCTAAAAACACAGAAGAGTTAAAAAAAATTCTTAAAACTGAAGTGGATAAGCTTAAGACTTCAAAAAGACTCGCCAATTAAATTCGCATATTGTTTTAAAACTTCTCGTTCTCTTGCAGAAAGATGCTGCGGAACGTCTATATGAACTTCGTAAAAAATATCTCCTCTACTTCTTGTCCTTATATCAGGCAATCCTTCTCCTCTTAACCTGATCTGATAACCTGATTGGACACCAGCAGGAATATTTATTCTCTTTTTGCCGTTTACAGTTGCTACCTCTATCTGCCCGCCAAATACAGCTCTTGGGAAAGAAATCTTGAGTTTTCCATAAAGATCTGTTCCTCTTCTTTCAAAGACTGTATCATTTCTCACATGTATAACGACATATAAATCGCCTCTACTTCCATTAAATTTGCCTGCATCACCTTCACCAGCTACTCTTAATCGGGTGCCATCTTCTACTCCAGCAGGCACTCTTATTGTAAGAGTAACTTCTTTTTCTACTACACTTTCTCCTCTACATACAGGACAGGGGTCTGAAATCACTGTGCCCGTACCATGACAACGTGGACAGGTTGTTGAAATTGTAAAAAGCCCTTGTGATGTTCTTACCTGACCTCTACCTCCACAGTTAGGACAGGTGGTTGGAGCGGATGCATTTCTACTTCCTGTTCCATTACATGCAGAACATGGTTCGTTTCTTCTTACTTTTAATGTTATATTTTTATCAGTTAAAATTTCACTTAAGTTTACAGTTATATCAGCTCTGATATCTTGTCCTCTTGATTTTCTATTTCTACTACCTCTTGTAGAACTCCTGAAAGACTGACCGAAAAATGCAGAGAAAATATCCTCAAATGGGCTTTCATCTCCCCCGAAGATATCATTTATATCAAAGTCAAATCCAGGGCTTTGACCAAAGCCACCCTGGCTGAAAGCCTGGTGGCCAAATTGGTCATACATTCTTCTTTTTTCTGGATCAGAAAGAACTTCATAAGCCTCATTTATTTCTTTAAATTTTTCTTCTGCTTCTTTATTGCCCGGATTTTTATCCGGATGATACTGCATAGCAAGTTTTCTATATGCCTTCTTTATTTCTTCATCAGTTGCACTTCTTGAAACACCAAGAATTTCATAGTAGTCCTTTTTTGTCATAAGTTCCTCTTTACTTCTTGTCGTCAACTATCTCAGCATCTACAACTTTTTCTCCACCATCATTTTTATCTGACTGGGTGTTGCCAGCTTGTTGTGTAGAAGCTCCTCCCTTTTTATAAATATTCTCAGAAATTCTATGAGAAACTTTGTTTAATTCTTCAAGAGCGTTTCTTATTCTTCTTTCATCATCAGATTTTATAGCGTCTCTCATTGTTCTGATTTTATCTTCAGCTTCAATTCTGTCTTTTCCGTCAACTTTATCGCCCTGTTCTCTTAAAAGTTTTTCAAGGGCATAAGCAAGATTGTCTCCCTGATTTTTAAGCTCTATGAGCTCTTTTGCTTTTCTATCTGCTTCGGCATTTCTTTCAGCCTCTTCCTGCATTCTCTTTATTTCAGCTTCTGTTAAACCACTTGAGGCTTCTATTCTTATCTTTTGTTCTTTACCTGTTCCAAGATCTTTTGCAGAAACGTGAAGAATACCATTAGCATCAATATCAAAAGTAACCTCTATCTGAGGAACACCTCTTGGAGCAGGAGGAATTCCCTCAAGCGTAAACATACCAAGAGTCCTATTGTCCTTTGCCATTGGTCGTTCACCCTGAAGAACATGAACAGTTACAGCAGGCTGATTGTCTTCAGCTGTTGAGAATATTTGAGACTTCTTTGTTGGTATTGTTGTATTTCTTGGTATTAATACAGTCATTACACCACCAAGAGTTTCAATACCTAAGGATAATGGAGTAACATCAAGAAGTAATAAATCTTTAACTTCACCAGTTAAAACTGCTCCCTGTATTGCTGCACCTATTGCTACAACTTCATCAGGGTTAACACCTTTTGATGGTTCCTTTCCAAATATTTTCTTTACTGTTTCAACAATCAATGGCATTCTTGTCATACCACCAACAAGGATTACTTCATCAATCTGATCCTTTGTTATACCAGCATCCTTCATTACCTGCATACATGGTTCAATAGATCTCTCTACTATAGGTCTTGCAATATTTTCAAGTTGGGCTCTTGATAAATTCATTTGAAGATGTTTTGGACCACTTGCGTCAGCTGTAATATATGGCAAATTAATCTGAGTTTCAAGTTTTGAAGAAAGTTCAATTTTTGCCTTTTCACTTGCTTCTTTGAGTCTCTGCACAGCCATAGGATCTTTTGAGAGATCTATTCCTGTATCTCGTTTGAATTCAGAAATCAAATATTCCATCAAAGCATGATCTATATCATCACCACCAAGATGTGTATCACCATTTGTTGCTTTAACTTCAAAAACGCCATCACCTATTTCAAGTATTGAAATATCAAACGTTCCACCACCAAAGTCGTATACAGCTACAAGTCCTTCTTTCTTCTTGTCAAGACCATATGCTAAAGCAGCCGCAGTTGGTTCGTTAATAATTCTTTCAACTTTTAATCCAGCAATAGTTCCAGCATCTTTTGTAGCCTGTCTCTGAGAATCATTAAAATATGCCGGAACAGTTATAACAGCTCTTTCAACTTTTTCACCAAGATAATCTTCAGCTGCCTGCTTGAGTTTCATTAAAACCCTTGCAGAAATTTCCTGTGGGCTGAAATCACCGGCTCTTGTTGCAAACCTTACATCATTATGAGGGCCCGGTTTTACTTTGTAGGGCACCATTTTTATCTCTTTATCACATTCTTCATACCTTCTACCTATAAATCTCTTAGCTGAATAAATAGTATGCTCATGGTTTGTAATCATCTGGTTTTTAGCAGGTTGCCCTACTATCACTTCACCTTTCTCTGTGAAAGCCACAATAGAAGGTGTTGTTCTTGCTCCTTCCTGATTTGGAATAACTACAGGTTGACCATTTTCTACAATAGCAACTACAGAGTTTGTTGTTCCTAAATCAATTCCAATAATCTTTCCAGCCATATATCCACCTCTTAATTATTTTTTTTCTTTCCTACTTTTACCTTTGCGTGCCTAAGCACAGAATCACCAAGTAGATAGCCTTTTTCATATTCTTCGATAACAGTCTGGTTAAATTCAACATCATCCCTTTCTTCCATCATAACAGCCTCATGGAAATTGTGGTCGAATTCCAAGCCTTTTGAATCAAAGGGTTTTATGTTGAATTTACCAAAGACTTCATTCATAAGTGAATAAATAATTTTAAGTCCATTAAAAAGGCTATCAAAATCTTTATTTTCTGAAGAAGCCGATAAAGCCTTTTCAAAATTGTCAACTATTGGCAAAAGTTCTTTTGCCATTTTTTTAATTCCTTCAGTTTCAGAATCTTCAAGTTGCTTTAGCATTCTTTTTCTATAGTTATCAAAGTCTGCAACCTTTCTTCTGTAAGCATCATCAAGCTCGTTTATCTTTGATTTTAATCCTTCAATTTCTTCTTTCAGTTTTTGATTCTCTTCTTTCAATTTTTCAACCTCTTCTTTTGAATTTTCTTTTTGTTCTGCTTCCTTTTTTTCAACTTCTTTTTTTTCTAATTCTTTTTTCTCCTCTGAAGAATGATGTTTTTCGCCCTTCATCAGAAAAACTCCATTTTATAAATCTTAAATTTTGACACTCTAAATTTAATAATTAAAAAACCTTTCGTCAAGTTAAGTAATTTTCGAGAAAGCTGGTTTTGAATTCCTTAAACTTGCCTTCTATGATTGACTTTCTTGCCTTTTCTGTAAGTCTAATTAAAAATCTCAAGTTATGAATAGAAGCAAGTCTTAAGGCTAAAATTTCCTGTGCTTTAAAGAGATGTCTTATATATGCACGGGTATAATTTTTGCAGGTATAGCAATCACAATCTTCCTCTATTGGAATGAATTGGGTTGCTAAATCACTTCTTCTTAGGTTTAATTTCCCATTTTTTGTAAAGGCAGTTCCGTTTCTTGCGGATCTTGTTGCAAAAACACAATCGAACATATCTATTCCGGCTTCTATAGCGTTCAAAATATCCTCTGGAACTCCTACTCCCATAAGGTAGCGAGGCTTGTCGAAAGGAAGATTTTCGGCCACAAGAGATGTAATTCTATACATATCTTCTTTTGATTCACCAACAGATAGTCCTCCAATAGCATAACCATCAAATCCTATATTCAATATTTTTTCTGTGCATTTGAGTCTTAAATCATCATAAATTCCACCCTGTATGATACCAAAAAGGGATTGATTTTTATTAAAATCTTTGTTTAACTTTTCGAGAGCTTCTTTTGATTCTAATGCCCATTTTTCGGTTCTTTTTATGGCTTTCAGAGTTTCTTTTCTATCTGCATCTCCCGGAGTGCATTGGTCAAAACACATTATTATGTCTGCTCCAATATCATATTGGATTTGTATTGATTTTTCGGCATTAATGTGATGATAAGACCCATCTATATGTGATTGAAAAATCACTCCATCATCTTTTATTTTATTGAGTTCGGCAAGAGAAAAAACCTGAAATCCACCACTATCCGTGAGAATATTTTTACTCCAGTGCATAAAATTATGTAGCCCACCAGCCATTTTTATAATTTCAGTTCCGGGTCTTAAATATAAATGATATGCATTCCCAAGAATTATTTCTGCACCTATTTCTATTAATTCTTCTGATGATAATGTCTTAACACTTGCCTGTGTCCCAACAGGCATAAACACCGGGGTATGAACAATTCCATGAGGTAGCTTTAAAATTCCAGCTCTTGCTTTTCCATCGTTTTTTTCAACAACAAAATCCATATTTTATCCTATTGGTAGTTTTCTGGCAAAAATGTTTTTTGATATGGAGGGAACTGTTCTGTCGTGCCTCTCAATACAAAAGTTATAAGAATACTTGGTTCCCAGTAGGCTATTAATTTTGTTGTATCAGTTCTTCTCGTTATGTTAAAAGCAATATTGAGTTCCCATTCTTCAAGGATGTAATGTGTAAGGTTGAAACTAAGCTGTTGAACTTTAAAATAACTTCTTTTGAGTGCATTGTAGTCATATATTTTAAGTCCATCGAATAAGTTCTCCCAAAAATCAACGTTAATATAATCTTTATCAGGAGGATTATAGTCTTTTAAGTATCTGTGAATATTTTTATTTATAACGTATGTGCTAAAAGTGAGTTTCCATGTTGGATCAAACCAGATTGTTGTATTAAAATTGAGATTGAACAAATCTTTTCGAGGATTAAGAAAATCCCAGTATAAACTTGAGCTGAGATTAAGTACTTCTATTCTATAAAATATGAAATCATAAATATTTGCTAAAGAGTAAGAAGAATCAAGCCTGTAGTATTCATTCGTCTTTCTCAAAATATCGTAACTATATGTAATTCTTGGTAAAGGATTAAACTGTGATGGAGGTGAAAAGGTAAGAAGCAATTTTGGATTATAACCAGACACAATTCTGTTTGTTATCTCTGGATAGCTCCATTTTACCTTTGTTGATTCATCGTTAGTCTTAGTTTCAAGAATATTTAGCTTTGTAGATATAGAGACACCAACAACATAACTATTGTAAAATTTAAAAAAGTCTCCTCTATATGAAAGGTCTAAATTTCTTTCTATAACATTGTCTATGTATATGTCATTTTGCTCAATATTGGTGAGTCGGTATTTTATGAAATGTGAAAGGCTTAATTTGTTTAAAAATTGTTCTGATAGAACTCCAAACCCAACTCCAATTGATGTATTATGTGATGAATAGAGCATCCTATCGGGGATACTTGTTGTTATATCGTAGCTGAAATTGTGAGATAAGCTGAGAGGAAATGAAAATTGGTACCAGTCTTCTTCAAAAATTTTAAAATTTTTTGATAGAGAAAAGGAAGAATTATGTCCTAAAAAATATCCAGAACTCTTCATATAGTTTGAATTAACTATTGGAAAAGTAGACCAGTATTTTGTGTTTTCAAAGTTGAAGTTAGCATTATAGGATATGAGGTCACCAAAGATATTTCCACCTCCACCTATAGAGCCACTTTCTCTATGGCTGAATTTATCTGATGTAACTATTTCATTGGTGTCATAATTTTCAAGAGAGTCGTAGTTGAAATTTCCACTTACATTTGCTTTAAATGTATAGAGATTGAAGTTTTCAGTTGTATCTACAATGTTTGTAGAATTATTTGTATTTGTAGAAGTATTTGTTTTAACTATTTTATGTTCTGAACTAAAAATTTCGGTAGAAGGAAGATAAAAAGACATTTGAGGAAATCTGGAAGACGATAAATAATAACTGTATCTATCTGTAAGATATTTGTTAAATGAGGGATTTTCTTTTACAGAATAAGCCCAATCTCCTTTGAGAGAAAAATTATAATACTGGATAGAAAAATTTCTGTTATAGCCCTGTGCTGTTGCATCGAGACTCCCTCTACTTGCACCATAGAATGAATTTTCTTCAGGTTGAATAACTTGTCTTATGTCAAATGTTTCTCTTCTTGAAGTAAATTTATGTTTAAAGTATGGGTCATTTAAGTCTTCCCAGTAAAGATCTATGCTTAAATTGTTCTTAAATATTGATGCATTAAGTTGATAATTCCAGCTTAGCTGTGAAATATTTGTATAAGTTCCGTCTTCAAGTGGTAGATTTTTTGTGTATCTATCGTTTTTAGCATCATAATAGACTCTCTGGTCATTTGCCCCATAAAACTTGGCATTGAGAACTTTAAAGGGTTCTATCTCTTTTGTGTTTCTGAAAGATACCATAGCATATTGACCAAGTTTTTCATAAAAATCGATATAGACTGTACTATTTCCGTAGTCAAAGTTGAAGTCAAAAGTATTCATAAGGTACCAGCCGATTCTTTTTTCCTGTCCGAATGCAGTTCTCACACCTGTAAATTTATCCCATCTGAAATAAAAAGGAATGGGTAAAAAAATTGCCTGCCCCACGTAGTAAGCATCAAATAAGGCAAAAAGAATTTCATCTTTAAAATACCAGACCTTCTTTGAAAAAATTCTGTAGGGTGGGGGTTCTATGTGTGTAAATGTGAAATAAACATCTTCAAGTATAAGTTTTTTTTCTGAAAGAATTGTAATCTTTTCGGCTTCAAAAAAAGTTCCTCTTGATGTTGAGATAGGTCCTCCACCTTTCACTGTATCTTTAAGAAAAGAACGAACTTTGTATAAAACACCTATTTTTTTATCTGGATTGAAATAGAATTTTTGAGCAAGATAGATGCTATCATTGTCTTTAAACTCTACATTTTCAAAGGCTGATATTTCTGTGACTTTATTGCTGATTAAATTTACTGAAAGGAGCCTTGCCTTTAAATCTTTTCCCTGAAATTTTACCTTAACATTTCCTATAAATTTTAATATTCTTACATTGTTGTTATCAAAGTTTTTTAATTCAATTTCATCATAGTGTTCAAATATTATTGTTTCTCCATCTTGATTTGTTTCTGAAGTTTGATTTGTAGAGTTTTCAGAAAATTCAAGCCCGAAACTATAAGAAACAATAAAAATAAGTAATAAAAACTTTTTCAATCAATATGCTCCTTTTAGGCAAAAATTGAGTCAGATAATTATATAATAAATTTGAAAAAAAGTCATAAATTTTATTTAAGATTAAATAAGCATTAAAAATGAACTTGAATTTAAATTGTTGTGGAGAGGGAACGAAATTTCTCTCCACAACTTAAAGAAAGATATTGGATTGACAGAGAGATTTTAATCATCTAAGAGCCTTTTCTCACCCGAAAGTTTCTGGATTTCAGTAATATCCTGAGTTACTTCAAGTGTTCCCAGATAGTTTCCATTTTCATCTCTTACAGGAAAATAATTAATGAAAATCATTCTACCATGAAGGTTAATCCAGAATGGTGCATTGTCTCTTTTACCAGCCTTAAAGTCATCAAGAATCTTCTGGACTATTGGAAGACTTTTGGGTGGGTGGCAATTTTGCACCTTTCTACCTAAATCCATCTTTGTTCGAGGAAAAATTCTTCCATTCTTCGGTGTATTGAAGAATTTAACCCTGTCTTCTGCATCTACAAAGGAAAGATCAACTGGAAGACTATCCATAATAGCCTCAATTGTTTCGAGAGAAAGTTCTTTAAGGTTCATTGTTTCCTCCTATTTTGGTATTTCAAGTAGAATCGCAATTAATTGCGTCCTACTTGAAATACCCTAGATTATCACACTCTTCTTTTATTTCTTTCCATTCTTCTTCTGTAATAACATCAAGTGCTGTTACATAGAGAATATTCTGTTCCTTTTGTGTGTGAAGACTGAATTTTTCAAGTAAAAATGTAGCCTTTTGTTGCATTCTGTTGCAAAAGTCATTAAATTCGTAAGAATCCTTTTCTTTTAACATTTTAATCATTTCTTTCTTTTCTTCTTTCATTTCTGTATGTTCTGCCCACATTATGGCTGGCGGTTGTTCCACACCATGTTTTTCAAGTACCGGGAAAAGTGTGTTTTCCTGTCTTACATTATGATTTTCTGCATCCATTAATTTTTTTAATATGGAGTCAATCTCACTCAAGTTTTTTTCTCCATCTTTAAAATTACCTGCTTTTCTCAATTCTTTTATTTTAGTGATTAATTCTTCCATTATTCTTAAAATAATTCTATGATCATCCTGAAAACTTTTAATCGGATGCCAGTCAGGGACTTTAAGGTCTGGATTTTCAATTTTATCTTTAAAAAGTAATAAATGAATATCACAGGCACTCATCAAATCTTCTCTTGAAAATCCCTCATTTACAAGCTCATTCTCTGCAAAAGCTATAAGTATTGGATTTACACCACTGATTAACTCTTTAAATTCTTTTTTAACCTTCTCAAGATCTTCTTCACTTTCTTTACCCTTAAGCCTTTTCATAAGACTTTTCAATTTTTCCTTTTTCTCTATAAATTCTGGACTGTTAATGTTCATACGTTTCCTCCTTTCAAATTTAACTTAATTTATGAAAATATATGTAATAAGCACCATCTTTAAATTCTGTATAACTTTCAAAGCCGAGACTTTCGAGATAGCTTATGAGTGGTATAGGTTTAAAAGTTTGAATAATGCAAAAGTTACTATGTTTTTTTGCAAATTCAACTACCTCAAAAAATGGTTCACCAATATCTCTCACATCTTTGACTATGAAATCTCCCAGACTGTTTGCCCATTCTGGCTTTTTTTCGTCATCATTCTTTAAAAAGGTTTCTTTTTTTGCAAAAATATCCTTCTTCTTGAATTCAAGAAATTCTTTACCAAGACCTATTGCATCATTTAACTCATATAGAAATTCATTTATATAAATTCCAGCAACCTCTGAAGCCTTTTTGACAGTGGTTACTTTTGCTACAGTGTTAAAAATCAAAGGATTATTAAGCCTCTGAAACTTATCAGAAAGAGAAAGAAGTTTTTCTTTAACTTCAGGATACTTAGTTACAATATCAAAGATTTTGTCGGTTTCTTTAATAAGTTCTTTCATAGGCCCTCCTGTTTTAAAACTTTTTCTATTCCAGTCCATAAACTATTAAAAGTCTTAAGTAAATCAAAGCCAAAATTCATAAGTCTCCATCTTGTAATCATAAATCTGAAAGGACCAACAACCATATAAAACAAAGTTTCTTTATCAATATCCTTTCTTATTTCACCTTTTTTCTGTCCTTCTTCAATGATTTTCTCAATATTTTCTTTATTCATAAGCATTATACCCTTTATTTTTTCAGTAAGTAATGGATCTGGTGGAAAAATTTCCTCCGAAAGAATTAAAATAACAAAACCAGGGCTTTTTGCAAAGTTTTCAGCCCTTGTTTTAAAAATAAATTTAAGCCTTTCGATGGCATTGTCAAATCTTTTTGCAAGCCTTAATGTGTCCCTTGCAATATCTTCAAAATATTCAAGTATGGAAGTCACAATATCATTCTTACCATTAAAATGCCTGTATAATGCGGCTTCTGATATACCCAGCTTTGAGGCAAGATTTTTTGTTGTAAAATTCTCAATACCTTCTTCAACTATTATTTTAATAGCAAATTCAATAATCTCTTTTTGCCTTTTTGTCCAGTTTTTCAATTTTTACCTCCCAATTTTTATGTTAGTAAGTATTAACTAACTTAGTATAACAAGAAAATTTTTATTAGTCAAGTTAAAAATGTCTATTTTTTGATATTTTTTTGAAAAATTTTTATCATAATTCTTGAGGATTAACTATGCAAACAAAAAAGTGGAGAAATTTATTTTTTGTTATAACGAGATTGACGGTATTGGCTTCTATCTTATTGAATTCTATTTCAGCAATAATTGAAATTTTAGCTGATAAAGTTATTGAAAAAGGAGAGATTTTTCTTAAATTTTCTGAAAGGGGAGAGATTTTTCTTGGGGCTGTTATTTTTCTTTTTCTTTCTCTCATTCCCGATTATATTGAAATGAGAAATAAGATAGATATTCCAGATATACTTGAAATTATAGTTATAGTGTTCATCTACGCTTCGACTTTTATGAGTGTAAGGTTTAATTTATACTATAAGTTTTTCTGGTGGGATGACTTGCTTCACACATTTTCTGGAATTATAATTGGTTTTCTTGGTTATATTTTTGTGTTTAAACTTAATGAAAACTATTCTCTTAACTTAAATCCTTTTCTTGTAGCATTGTTTGCTTTTTGTTTTTCAGTGACAATGGGAGTCTTGTGGGAAATTTTTGAATTTACAACAGATGCTATTTTGAAAACAACTCATCAAAAATGGGATTTGCCAGCTGATTCAATATTACTTGGTAAGCAATATCAGGGAAGTGGACTCAGAGATACAATGTCAGACCTTATTCTTGATAGTATAGGAGCATTATTAAGTTCTACAATTGGTTATGTTATGTATAAGATAAAGAAAGGTGAGGTTATAAAATATATTAAAAATAGTTTTAAAAAATTTGAGGAGGAAAAATGAAGTCTTATAGAAAAGAATTATGGTTTAATACTTCAAAAAGAGTTGAATTTATTAATATAACTTCTGAAGTTGAAAAGGCAGTTATTGAGAGTGGAGTTAAAGAGGGATTATGCCTTGTGAATGCTATGCATATAACCGCCAGTGTTTTTATAAATGATAACGAAAGTGGCTTACATGAAGACTACAAAGAATGGCTTGAAGAACTTGCTCCTCATGAGCCAATATCAAAATATCGACACAATAGGACTGGAGAGGATAATGGGGATGCTCATCTTAAGAGGCAAATTATGGGTAGAGAGGTTGTTGTTGCTATAACAAATGGTAAGCTTGATTTTGGTCCATGGGAACAGATTTTTTACGGAGAATTTGATGGAAGGAGAAGAAAGAGGGTTCTTATAAAAATAATTGGTGAATAGTTAATCATTCAGATGAAGTTAAATAGAAGTAAAAGACTTCTTTACCTCAGGGTAAGGCGTATTTTCAAAATAATCATTTTGTTATCATGGTTTCGATTATATTTTTTATTTTTTCGGGAATGATTGGCTTTGTGAGATAGGTGGCAAATGATAATTTTGCACCATTGTGATTTTCATATTCATATCCACTAGTAAATATTATGTAAACGGGATATTCTTTTGTGATAATTTCTGCTGCCTCACGACCGTTTATTTTGCCCCCAAGAACAATATCCATAATGATTAAATCTGGCTTCTCACTGAGTGCAAGATTTATGGCCTCTTCTCCCGTAGCAACTGGTCCAATAATCTTATGACCATCCTGTTCAAGCTGTGTTTTAAGCACTAGTGCAACTAAAGCCTCATCTTCAACTATTAATATTTTCATAAGCCACCCTTTCTTTATAATTTTCATCCTTGAATTTTATATTACAGGAAAATCCCCCTTCAAAGTTGAAATCTACTGTTCCTTTAAGCTGATATTCAACTATTGTACGAATAAGTTTAAGACCTATGCCTTGTTTGTTTAAATCAAAATTTTTTGGTAATCCCACTCCATTATCTGAGTATTTTATGGTTATAATATCAAGTTCTTTTGTAATATTTACTGAAATAACACCTTTTCTACCATCAGGAAAGGCATATTTGATTGAATTTGTAAAACATTCATTTAAAATAAGTCCACAAGGAATAGCAATATCTATAATAACTGGAATATAAGTTTTGTTTACTTCAAAGGATATCTTATCCTTGTTGATATTAAAAGAATTTGACAAACTTTGAAAAAGTTCGGATACATAGTCTGTAAGGTTTATATAAGAAAGGTTTTGAGATTTATACAATTTTTGATGTACGAGTGCCATAGCATTGATTCTATTACTGATATCAATGAGAATCTGCTTCAAATTTTCGTCTTTTATTGAAAGAGAGTGCATTATTAGCATTGACTGGATTACGTTCATATTATTTCTTGTTCGATGATATAATTCTTTAATTAATGTTTGTTTTTCTTCGAGGGATTTTTTGAGTTTTTCTTCTGCTATTTTCTTTTCTGTTATGTCTCTTCCAAGTCCAATGATAGAAAAAATTTTTTCATTTTCTCCAAGCAAGGGAGTGTAAATCCATTCAAGCCATCTTAAACCATCTTTTGTAAGAATTCGATGTTCAAGCTGTGCTTTATGAGGTTTTTTATACAAGTGTTCAAAAAATTTTTTTGTTGTGTCAATATCATCTTGAAACACTGTAGTGATGAAATTTTTGTAAATAAGTTCTTCTTGATTTTTATCAAACAATTTGCAAAGAGAAGGGCTTATAAATAAAAATCTTCCTTGCGGGTCGAGTTTTATAAGAAAGTCAGTCTGATTTTCAACAAGCAGTCTATATTTTTGTTCATTTTCTATGGCTATGTCTCTTGCTATTCTTAATTCTTCTGTCTTTATTTTTACAAGTCTATTTAAAAAGTAGTTAAACAGTATGGATAAAAACAAAACAATCAATATAAAAATAGCACCTATTAAAAGTATTAACCAGTTTCTTTCAAAAAATGAAGGTTTTTTTATAGTAACCCATTTGTCGTATATTTCAGCTTTTTTTTCTTCGGGAATGTTTTTTAATATTTTATTAAGTATTCCAGCTAAAATTTCATATTCTTTTCTTACTCCGAAGCCTAACTTCCAAGTGAAGTTTAACATAGTGCCATATTCGAGATTTGAAATACCATATTTTTCAACAAGATAGCTTGCAACCATAAAATCAACTACAGCTCCATCTACGAGTCCGAAAGAAGTTTTAATTAAGGCAGTTAGGTCTTCGTCCACTTCTACAATAGTTGCACCGGGATAGTTAGTCTTAATGTAATCAGTTGTTATATAATCTTTAATGCAGGCAAGTTTCATCTTATTTATTTGCCTTTCTGTGATTTTGTGGGGATAATTTTTTCTCACGATGATGCCAACCGGTAAATATACGAATGGTTCTGTTACTGAAAGAAACTTTGTTCTCTCGGGGGTTTGTTCAATTGCACCAACAAGGTCTACTTTTGAAGTTTTAAATCCATTCATAATATCTGACCAGTTTTTGAAGTAAACTCTTTTAAATTTTATTCCGAGTTCTTTTTCAAAAATTTTAATGTAGTCTGCTACATATCCCTTGTGAACACCATTTTCGAGATAATCTCCCGGAGGCCAGTAAGGGTTTGGGGCGTATCTTATATTATCTTTGTGTTTTTTAAGCCATTCAAGCTCTTCTTTTGTTAAAATAGAAGTTAAATTTTTGGATTGACAGCAAAGGATGTCAGATATAAATAAAAGAAAAATAATGAAAAAAAACTTTAATTTCATTTATCCAACCATTCTTCGTAAATTATAAAACAACAGGGGAAAAAGTCAAATATAAAAGTTAAAAAATTATTTTTTTCTGTTGTTGTGGACTTTAATTAATACTTGACAACCAACTTGAAGCATGTTATATTATTAAAAATTTTTGATAGGATTTTTATGAATTTTCACTCTTATGTTTTTCCCTTTTCTAAAAAAGACTATATCAGAGGGAAAAAGCCAGATGTAAAATGTATTCTGTGTTCTGTAATACAAAAAGATAAAAGGGTTCAATCACTTGAAATATTGAGAACTGATAAATTTGTCATAAGCCTTAATCTTTTCCCGTATAATAATGGGCATGCATTGATTTTTCCTTTAAGGCATATAACAGATATCAGAGAATTATCAGAAGAAGAAGATATAGAACTTGCAAGACTTACGAAAAGTTATATTACCTTGCTTGAAGAAATATATAAACCAACAGGTTATAATGTTGGATATAATCTTGGTGAATATGCTGGAGCTTCCATATCTCATCTGCACTTGCATATTATTCCACGTTATCAGAATGAACTTGGAGTAATAGACCTTATAGGAGGGTCAAAAGTGCTTGTAGAAAATCCCCTTGAAACGCTTGAAAAAATAAAATCACACATCAAAGATAGAAATATTTTTAATATTTAATAACTGGAGGATTTTGTTTGATGCTATTTTCTTATCTATCTTTACCGCTTGTTGTTTCTTTGCTTTTTTTAAGTGCCTTTTTCTCTTCTTCGGAGTCGGCATTTTACTCTCTTGATGAGATAAGACTGAAAAAAATAAAGCATAAGAAAACAAAGAAACTTATTAAAAACTTGCTTAATAATGGCTCTCTATTGTTAATAGCAATCCTTATAGGCAATACTATAGTAAATATACTTATTTCATCAACTCTTGAAAGCATTTTACCTATAAAAAGTGAGGTTATAACTACATTTGTAATAACAGGAATAATTTTGCTTTTTGGAGAGACTTTACCGAAGATGATAGCAATATTTTTCCCTGAAAAGATTTCTTCTATTTTCAGTTATCCCTTATACTTTCTTGTAAAAATTTCAAATCCATTGCTTAAAATAATTGATAAAAGTGTGATGAAGTTGATGAGAATCATTAAAAGAAAAAATAGAAAATCAGAAGATGAATATAATAAAGAGATTATATTTGCACTGGAGAGTATTGTTTCGAGGGAAGAAATTTTTGATAGTGAAGAAAAAGATTTGATAGAAAATGTGCTTTCCTTTGCAAGAAGGGAAGTCTGGAATATTATGACACCAAGAAATAAAATAATTTCTATTGATAAAAATGACTCCCCAGAAGAAATTTTAAAACTTTTGAAGACACAGAAATTTTCCAAGATTCCTGTCTATGAAGGCACAAATGACAACATAATAGGTTATATAGACCTTAAAGATTTCCTTTTGTATTATGAAACACAAAAAGAGGATTTTAAAATAGAAAATATACTTAAACAGATGTATTTTGTGCCAGAAACGAAAAAGCTATCAGATATGCTTCTTGATTTTGAAAAAAAACAGCTTAAAATTGCCACTGTAATTGATGAATATGGTAGTGCTTTAGGTATAGTTACACTTTCAGATGTGCTTGGTGAGATTCTTGGTGAAATTATTGATGAAAGTTTCAAGATAGAAAATAAGATTATAAAAATTACAGATGATAAGTATCTTGTATATGGTGATATCAGCTTTCAGGATTTTATAGACTTCTTTGGAATAGAGACAGAAGGAGGAGATTTTGAGACACTTGCCGGGTTTGTAATTGAAAAGGCTGGAGATATTCCCGGGGAAGGGTTTTCAATAAAACTCGGGAATTTATCAATAACAGTTAAAAAGAAAAATCATACACACATAGAACAGTTTATAGTGGAGAAAATTTAAAATTATGGAATATATTATTTTTTGTTTGATTTTTATAATAGCTTCTGGTTTATTCAGTGGGTTTGAAACAGTTTTTATAAGTATGGACAGAATCTGGTTGCACTCAAAAATTGAAGCGGGAGAAAATAGAGCAAAAATTCTTAATTTTCTACTTAAAAATTCTGATAATACTCTTGGAGCATTTTTAGTAGGGTCAAATCTTTCTGATGTTGCTACAGTTTTATCTTTCCTTAAATTTCTGGACTATATCACTGTTTCACCAGATTATAGGTCGTTAATTAATATTCTCATACTTACACCTACGATTCTCTTTTTCAGCACCCTTATACCAAAGGTTATATTCAGAGAGTATGCTAATGAGCTTGCACTTACATTTTCTTATCTATTTTTAATAATTTACATTATTTTATACCCTGTTCAGCTTATATTTACTAATCTGGGAAAGATATTGATGAGACTTTTGAAAGTGAAGAAAAAATCTATTTTCAGTAAAGATGATTTCAACCATATTCTTAAGTCATATTCAAGCAATATCTTGAAAGATAGCGAAAAAGATTTTATTGAAAAAATAATGACAATAAAAAAGATCAAGGCAAAAGAAATAATGGTTCCATTAGTTCGAATGTCCTGTGTTGAAGAAAATGAGCCAATAAAGGTTGCTTTGGCCTTGATGGGTGCGACTGGATTAAACAGGCTTCCAGTATTTAAAATAAGAGTTGACAATATGACGGGATATATAGAAATAAAAGATTTAATAAATGCACCAAAAACTGCACCTATTTCAAAGTTTATCAGGAAAGGAATATATGTGACTGAATTTACACCATTTTATGATATTTTAATCAAGATGAAAAAAGAAAATACTCATATGGCATTTGTAGTAGATGAATATGGTGGTATTTCAGGCATTATAACCAATCAGGATCTTATTAAAGAGCTTATTTCTGACTATACGAAAGGTAAAGAAAGTTTGATTCATAAAGAAAAAGATTACTGGCTTGCTAATGGAATGTTGAGTATAGATGAACTTAATGAAGAACTGGATATAGAGATAGAACACGTTGAGTTTGAAACTCTGTCAGGTTTAATTCTCTATCATTTGAAGAAAATACCAGAGCAGGGAGAAAAAATAGAAATAAAAAATTACATCTTTGAGGTTTTATCTACATCTCAAACAAGAATAAAGCAGGTCAAAATCTACAAAAAGAAATGGAGTTTTGGAAAATGGAAGAATTCAACTTTAACCCAAGAAAAATCAAATCAGTGAAAGAAGAAAAAATTTTAAACATAGAAAAATATGCAAATGAAGGGTGTTCTATAGCTTATGATGATAATAAAGTTGTCTTTGTAAGATATGCCTTGCCAAATGAAAAAATTAAGGCAAATATTTATAGACAGACAAGTGGCTATTCTGTAGCTGAACCGATTGAAATAATTGAGCCTTCAAAAGATAGAATTAAACCTTTGTGTCCATATTTTGGACTTTGTGGTGGGTGTGATTATCAAATGCTTGATTATAAAAAGCAACTCGAGATAAAAGCAAACCTTGTTATTGAAACTATGAGAAAAATTGGCAAAATAGAATTGCAAGATTTGACAGGAATAATAGAGAGTCCTGTCCCTTTTAACTACAGAAACACAGAGACATTTAAGGTTGACCCAAAGAATAAAAAGATAGGCTTTTTCAGAAAAGATACAAAGTTTGTGGTGGATATAGAAAAGTGTCATCTTGCAATGGAAAAAATCAATACAGCTTTAAGTGATATAAGGTTGCAAAAAGATTTTCCACCACATAACTTCAAGGTAAGAACAACAAACACTGGTGATACTGTTGTTAACTTTATAAAAACAGAAAAATATGAAGATAGAGCTGTCTATGAGACGGTAAAAGCTCTTGGTAAAGAAATAAAGTTTAAAATATCCAAAGATAGCTTTTTTCAGGTTAATAACTATGTTATTCCTCTGTGGCTTGAAAAGATAGTAAGTTTTATTGATCCTGATGGACATGAGCTTATATATGATTTGTATTCTGGAATCGGGCTGATTACTCTCTTTGTTAGCTTTTTTGCAAGAAAAACTATCGGCATTGAAATAGCAAAAAGTTCGGTTCTTGATGCGAATCACAATGTTGAGATCAACAAAATTTCTTCTGATGTAAGTTTTATAAACGCTCCTGTAGAAGAGAAATTAAAAGAACTTGAAAAGGCAGACATTTTTATAATAGACCCACCAAGAAAAGGAATGGATAGTAATTGTATTGGAGCTTTAAGAGAATTATTACCCAGAAAGATTATATATTCTTCCTGTAAGCCAGCAACAATGGCAAGAGATATTTCAATGTTGTCTGATTTATACAAAGTTCAGGAATTATATCTTGTAGATATGTTTCCACAGACGCATCATGTTGAAATGCTTGCTTTACTTATTAAAAAATAGAAATATTTTCTACTCTTACGTATCCATTTTGAGCTAAAACTAAAGTGTTGGATTTATCTTTAATAAAGATTTCAACGTTATCGTTGTTTATGAGAATTGAGTTTTTAACATTTTCTATATTTACTTTTCCCCTGATAATATTTTTGTTTTCATCTGTATCAAAAAATTCTAAGAGATCAGAAGTTTTATTATAAAATTTGATATTACTATCCAGTTTGAGAAGAATAGGATTTTCTTTTGTTATTAACTCCATAATATTTATTTTTTTTAAATTTTCTATTACACTTTCCCATTTTTCTTCAAGTTTCCACGCACTTTCAGCCATAAAGTATATGTGAGCTATATTTTCATTACTGCAAAAAATTTCTTTCAGTTTGATTGAATGAAAGTAATATAATCCTGCAAAACCCAGAAATCTTTCTTTATTAGTCTCGAATTCTTTTTGTCCAGCAAATCTCTTGAAGAAATAAAATTGATTGATATTTTCGTGAACAGACTTTTCGATAAAAGTAGTAAAATTTCCATTTTCTCCACCGAAGAATAAAAGAGGATAACTGTATAGAAATTCTTCTTGCAAAATATTATCGATTGACTTAAAGATTCTATCAGTATTTTCATAAACCACATTTCCAGAAATTACAAAAACTTTTGGGTCAAAGAAGTGGGAGTTGATAAAAGCACATATTAAAAACATTTTCTCAAAAAATGAAAGTTCAGGTAAAAATATAACATCTCTCACAAGTTGAGAATACTGCCTTATTTCATTTTCCACAATTATAAAATTGTCTTTATTAAATTTTCTTGAAAATTTGTCAATATTATTTTTCAAAATAGAAATGTTGTCTAATTCAAAGAGTTCAATTGCCAAAAAATCATAAATCGGATAGAAATCAAGTGGTTTTGAAAGATTAAATACAAATGTCACCTTTTTTGCCTCTTATGAAATTTTTAATTTTAGCATCAATAATTTCAATTTCTTCAGGAGAATAAGCTCCTATAGTAAACTTTTTAAACCATGTGTATTGTCTTTTTGCATAGTTTCTTGTGTTTTTTTTGATCAATTCTTTCATTTCTTCAAAAGAAATTCTGCCTTTGAGATAATCTAAAACTTCTTTGTATCCAATACTTCCGAGAGCATATGCATTTTCTCCATATTTTTCAACTATTGATTTTACTTCATCTACAAGCCCTTTTGCTAACATTTCTTCTACACGCATATTGATTTTTTCATATAATTTTGCTCTATCGGGAATTAAAGAGATGATAAGCCAGTCTGCTTCAAGTTTTTTGTTTGTTTTATTGATTTCTGAAAGTGGTTTCCCAGAAATATAATAAACTTCAAGGGCTCTTATGATTCTTCTTTTATCATTTTTTGCAACCTTTGATGCTGTTTCTTTATCTACTTTTGTTAATTCATCGTAAAGGAAATCAAGGCCATATTTTTCAGCTTTTTCTTCAAGGGATTTTCTTATTTCTTCATTTCTTGAAGGAGCATCAGAAAGTCCATAGTACAAAGCATTAAAGTACATTCCTGTCCCACCAACTACAAAGGGAATTTTTCCTCTATTGACAATATCAAGAATAGCTTTTTCAGCTAATTCTTTATATATTCTTACATCAATTTGAACATCTGGCTCAAAAACATCAATTAAATGATGCTTTACAAGACTTTTTTCTTCTTCTGAAGGCTTTGCAGAACCTATATTGAGATGCTTAAAAATCTGAACAGAATCACAGGAAACTATTTCACCATCGTATTTACGAGCAAAAAAAAAGCCAACGCACTTTTACCTGATGCTGTTGGCCCAACAATAGATATTATCTTCATTATTTTGAACTTTCCTTTTCAAGAGTATATTTTACTTTTCCATTTAAAATATCTCTTATGGCTATAACTGTTACCTTTTCCTTTGTGTTGTTGGAAAGAGGAATATCAAGCATATCTTCGTTTTTTTGTGAAAGAAACTTTGCATATTTACTCATTGCAACAGTAGCTTCATATTTATTACCATTAAAAGATAAAATCTTTTCAACGAAAGAATCCATTCGATACCTCCCGATAGGTTAATATAATTATAGCAAGAAGATAAGAAATTGTCAAGAAAAAGAATTAGATAAATATTTTGCTCTTCGTTTGAGTTTAACATATTTCAGTAAATATAGAAAGATTTTTTTCAAAATCCCTTGACAAAAATTTTTTCTTAATTTATACTTAAGTTAATTAAGTATTTTTAAATATTATGAAATATAGATTTGGTTCAAAGATAAGAAAAGTCAGAGAAAGAAAGGGTATTACCCTTAAAGATGTTGCTGAAAAATTAGGTGTAAGTGAGAGTCTTATTTCTCAGATAGAGAGGGATAAGATTTCGCCTGCTATTGATACTCTATTAAGTATTGTTGATGTTCTTGATATTGACCTTGATTATATTTTCTCTGACTTCAAGAAAGAAAGGGATGTAATACTTGTAAAAAAGGAAGATATACGTAAGATTATACAGAATGGGGTGACATATTATCAACTTTCAAGAATATCTGATAGCGAAAAATACGAGATTGAAGCCTATATTCTTGAGATAGAGCCACATTCAGAAAAGGGTAGTTCTGAGTATGGTCATCCAGGAAAGGAACTTGGATACATTATTGAGGGTAGTGGAGAATTTGTAATTGGCAATAGAAGCTATATTTTGAAAGAAGGAGATAGCATCTCCTTTTCAGCAAGTGTGCCGCATATACTTAAGAATACTGGAAATAAAAAACTTAAAGCGTTCTGGGTGGTTACACCACCAAGAATGGTTTTTTGAGAGCTAGTTTAATTAGTTTTTAACTATAAAGTTTTTTTAAATTATCAAAGTTTTTACAAAAAAATTTTTGGCTTTTACTTGTTTTAGGAAAAATTATTTTTTATAATAGTGTTGGAGGATTATTTATGAATTACAAGATAATCATAATGTATGATTCTGAATATAAAGGATATGTGGTTGATGTGCCAGAACTTCCTGGTTGTATGAGTCAGGGTAAGACTATTGATGAAGCATTAAATAATGTAAAAGATGCAATAAAAGGCTGGCTTGAAGCAGAAAGAAAGAAGGGCAACAAAGCTCCTATAGAAATTAAAGAAATGTTTGTTGGCGAGGTAAGTGTTTAATGTCAAATCTTGCCAACATTTCTGGAAAGAAAGCACTTTCTATTTTTAAGAAATTTGGGTATTCACTTGACCATCAAACGGGTAGTCATATGATTGTTGTTCATCCTGAAAGACCGACTTTGTCTATTCCAAATCATGAAGAATTGGCACCATCACTTTTAATAGGGCTTATAAAGAAAAGTGGAATAGAACTTGAAGACTTTTTGAAATATAAATAGTATAGAATCTGGAGGCAAAAATGGGTAAGACAATAGCTGAGAAGATTTTTGATGCACATCTGGTTGATAAACCGACAGAGGACACTTTTGTACTCAAGCTCGATATGGTATTCTGTCATGAGATTACAACACCAATTGCCATAATGGATCTTGTGGCAAGAGGTAAGGACAGAGTGTTTGATCCGACTAAAATCAAGGCTGTGATAGACCATGTTACACCAGCAAAGGATTCAAAAACTGCTGAGCAGGGTAAAATCCTTCGTGATTGGGCAAGAAGACATAACATAAAGGATTTCTTTGATATTGGTAGAAATGGTGTCTGTCATGCACTTTTCCCTGAGTATGGTTTTGTAAGGCCGGGTTATACTGTGATTATGGGAGACTCTCACACCTGTACTCATGGAGCTTTCGGTGCATTTGCTGCCGGAGTTGGTACAACTGACCTTGAGGTTGGAATTTTAAAAGGCGTCTGTGCATTCAAGTATCCTAAAACAATGAAATTTGTCTTGAAAGGTAAACTTCCAGAGGGTGTTTATGCCAAGGATGTAATACTTTACATTATTTCTCAGATCAGTGTAAATGGTGCTACAGATCATGTAATGGAATTTGTTGGGCCGATTGTTGATGAAATGTCGATGGAGTCAAGAATGACTCTCTGCAATATGGCTATAGAGGCTGGAGGGACATCAGGTATTTGCTATCCTGATATGACTACAGTTGAATATCTCTGGCCATTTATAAAGAATGAATTTAAGTCAAAAGAAGATGCTTTGAAAGAATATTCAAAGTGGATTTCTGATTCAGACGCAAGGTATGAGAAAGTGTTAGAGTATGATCTTTCTAATCTTGAGCCGATGGTTACTTTTGGTTATAAGCCAGATCAGGTTAAGCCAGTAAGGGAAATGGAGGGAACTCCAGTGGATCAGGTTTACATTGGTAGCTGCACAAATGGAAGACTTGAAGATTTAAGGATTGCTGCTGAGGTGTTGAAAGGCAAAAAGATTTCTGATAATGTGAGAGGTATTCTTTCACCTGCTACTCCAAAGGTTTACATGGATGCCTTAAAGGAGGGGATTATTGACATCTTTATGCAGGCAGGATTTTGTGTTACAAATCCGACCTGTGGAGCATGTCTTGGTATGAGTAATGGCGTTCTTGCAAATGGTGAAGTATGTGCCTCAACAACCAACAGAAACTTTTATGGCCGAATGGGCAAAGGTGGGATGGTTCATCTCATGAGCCCAGCAACAGCTGCGGCAACAGCAATAGCCGGTAAGATTACAAATTCACCTTTGTGGAAAGGGAAATGAAAAATTATGCACTCTGTTTAGATTTTATATGTGGGATTGTAAACTAATTAAAGTTTGCCGTTGGCTTGTGATTGGAGCTTCTGAAAAATTGCACCCAATTTTTTACTGAGAAAAAGAGGATGTTTTTCGACCCGAACACCTGAGACAGGAGGTGGAATGTGTGAGGGTGAATTTTTCAAAGCTATACCTTTGAACAAGCCACAAGGCAATAAAGTCTTTTTCTTTTGGTTTCACCTTTTCTTTTGTGACGATTGACAAAAGAAAAGGTGAAAAAAGTTCTTATTCTTTCTCATTAGCGAGAAAGTAAGAGAAAATTTTACTTGGAGGGAAAAATGAAGCAATTTGGTGGAAAAGTTTTATTTCTGGACAGAAGTGATATAAACACTGACGAAATAATTCCGGCAAAGTATCTTACTGAAATTACAAAAGAGGCTTTAAAGCCTTACCTTCTTGAGGATTTAAAACTTGAAGGTTTTGATCCAAAGAGAGACATTGCGGGCAAGTCTGTGATAATAACAAGGGCAAATTTTGGCTGTGGTTCATCACGAGAACATGCACCCTGGGCACTTGAGGTTAATGGGATAACTGCTGTAATAGCAGAAAATTACGCAAGAATTTTCAGACAAAATATGTTCAATGGTGGAATGCTTGCTATAGAATTGCCGAAAGAAACAATAGATATGCTTTTTGAAAAGTATAAAAATACAGATGCAACAGTTAGTTTCGATCTTACAAATTATACCTTTACAATTGAAGGTGGCGGCAAAAAAGATGTAGTAAGTTTCAAACTCAATCCATTTGATGCTGAGCTTGTTAAAGCTGGTGGCTGGGTAGATTATGCAGATAAGAAATATTAGTTGTGTATGCATTAGCATACACAACTAAATTGCCGAAAGAGGGACTTGAACCCTCACGGGATTGCTCCCACTGGATTTTGAGTCCAGCGCGTCTGCCAGTTCCGCCATTCCGGCTAAAGTTTTATTTTGCT
Source organism: Brevinematales bacterium (assembly GCA_037479045.1). Taxonomy (GTDB): domain Bacteria; phylum Spirochaetota; class Brevinematia; order Brevinematales; family JAOACQ01; genus JAOACQ01. Next base: position 153,036 of record JBBFLL010000001.1, read on the forward strand.
TCTGTATATGGCAATTTATTTTTTACCTTAAAGTTTGCTTTTGCGACCCACTCATCAAGCAAAGTATTTAACATTGCAAAAAGCTCGATTTCGTAAAGTTCTTCTTTGGAGATAGATTTTTTCATTTCGTCGAAGGTTACATTTTCTTTCATTGCTTTATCATATATTATATAATCGATATAATCCTGTTTTGGTTTTACATTATTCTTTTTTGCAAGAGATGTTAAAACTACAGTTTCAAGATACTCTTTGTAATATTCATCAAGATTATCAGATAAACCATCTCTTATTTTTTTATCATTAATAAGATCCTTAACTGACTTATCAAAGTCCTTCATTTCTTCATTAAAGAAACGATAATATTTGTTTGAAATAAATCTGAAGAAGTCATACTTGTTGAATTCTACTTCAACATTTTTAGCAAGATATTCTTTTAAAGCCTTTCTTTTTGAAGATTCATTGAGTCTTTCAATGTCAGAACTCCAGGATTTTGAAAGGTTTTCTTTGTATTCATCGAGTGTTTTAAAAGAAGTTTTAGAAGTAACACTTTCATCAGTTGGATTTGCTTTTTTAAGTTTCATAACCTTAGTGATTTTAAACTTAAGAGGTTCTTTAACCTTCCCAAGAAATTTTGAGACATTAAATTTGCCAAGATCAAAGAAAGATAAAGTCACCTCATCACCTTTTTTCTTACCAGTTAACTTAACTACATCTTCTGGTAATAATTCAATTTCCCCAAATTCTTTGTTATCAATATATTCAAGAAAAACCCTATCTTTAGCCTCTATTTTGCCATCAGATTCTTCGTAATCAGCAAGAAATTCTGAAATTTTTTCTTTAAGCATTTTGTCGTCAAAATAGTATTCATCGTATTCTATAGTCAAACTTTCTGGTTTAATTTCAGTTTTAACAACAGGTTCTTCAAAGAAAGAAACAAAAAAGCTGAAATTTTCACCCTTTTTTAATAGGGTGAGAGCTCTTAAGTCCGCAACACTCTCAACTTTTTTGGTTTCATTAATATAATCAAGAAATTTACTGAAAAGACTTGAAAAAACCTGATTATTGAGATTGTGAGAGAAATTTTTTTCTATAATTTCAAAAGGAACCTTTCCTTTTCTATATCCAGGAAATTCAACACTCTTTTGAAGGCTGACAAGTTCTTTTTCAAAAGCAGCATTAACTTCTTCTGGAGATATAGTAACATAAGCCTCACGATAGCAATCTGCTAAATCTCTTAAGACAACTTCCATTTACAACTCCTGATTTACAAAAAAAAATAGCGGGAAACGGGACTCGAACCCGCGACATCTACCTTGGCAAGGTAGCGCTCTACCAACTGAGCTATTCCCGCATTTTAAAATATTTTACATAGAACTCCCACTTTTGCGAGTAGAGGGACTTGAACCCCCACGCGTCGCCGCACCAGATCCTAAGTCTGGCGTGTCTACCAGTTCCACCATACTCGCTGGTAAAACTGAAATTCTATGTAAATGGGTCATACAGGAGTCGAACCTGTGGCCCGCTGATTAAGAGTCAGCTGCTCTACCATCTGAGCTAATGACCCAGACAAAACTTTTTTACAAAAAAACTTACAGGCTAAAACCCCTGTAAAAACTCTATTTCTTATCAGGTGACACAGCTTCCTGTATTCCTCGCGCCCGGCAGGACTCGAACCTGCGGCCTTCGGGTTCGAAGCCCACTGCTCTATCCAACTGAGCTACGAGCGCACTCACCATTAGCCACCCATTTTCCTCTTAAAAAGATATATGGGTGGACAATGGGATTTGAACCCACAGCCCCCGGTTCCACAGACCGGTGCTCTAACCGTTGAGCTATGTCCACCAGGCTCTGCGCCTGACAGGAGTCGAACCTGTGGCCCACAGCTTAGAAGGCTGTTGCTCTATCCAGCTGAGCTACAGGCGCACAATCGGGGCGAGAAGATTTGAACTTCCGACCCCCTGCTCCCAAGGCAGGTGCGCTAAACCGAACTGCGCTACGCCCCGGCATAATCTATCAATACCTACAAACTTACCCTATTATTTTACAAAAAAATTAAAAAAAAGTCAATTTTTGAAAAAATCATTTTTTTTATTTCAAAAAATGTCCATAGTTCAACTTAAATTTGACAAAAAGATAAGGTAAAATTATAATAAACAATTAACTTTTTATGGCAGGTTGGTTATGATAAGAGTCATAATTACTATTCTTCTTTTAATACTTTCCAATATTTTTATGACATTTGCCTGGTATGGACACCTTAAAAATTTACAAAACAAGCCATGGATAATCGCTGCTGTTTTAAGCTGGAGTATAGCTTTTTTTGAATATATTATTCAGGTGCCGGCTAATAGAATAGGATATAATGTTTTGACTCTCCCACAGCTAAAAATACTTCAGGAGGCAATTACTTTATCTGTTTTTGTGCCTTTCAGTATTTTTTATATGGGTCAAAGCCTGAAGTGGAATCATTTTGTAGCAGGATTTTTTATAATCTGTGCTGTTTATTTTGTTTTTAAAAATTGAGGTATATATGGAATTTATTGATTTGAAAAAACAATATTCTCTTTATAAAAAAGAGATTGACAGTCGCATACAAAAAGTTATTGAAAGTGCATCTTTCATAATGGGAAAAGAGTTAAAAGAACTTGAAACAAAACTTTCAGATTATGTTGGTGTAAAGCATGCTATAGGTTGTGCTTCAGGAACAGATGCTTTACTTCTTCCTCTTATGGCTTATGGGGTTGGTGAAGGAGATGAGATTATAACTACACCTTTTACATTTATAGCAACAGCAGAGGTTATCTCATTTCTTAAGGCAAAACCAGTGTTTGTTGACATAGATGAAAAAAACTACAATATAGATGTGAGAGAGATAGAGAAAAAAATAACATCAAGAACAAAAGGAATAATTCCAGTCTCTCTATATGGACAGCCAGCAGATATGGATGAAATAAATAAAATAGCTAAAAAATACAATCTTTTTGTTATAGAAGATGGTTGCCAATCCTTTGGTGCTATTTACAAAGGTAGAAAGTCCTGTAGTTTGAGTGATGTTGGTGCTACATCTTTTTTCCCTTCAAAACCTCTTGGATGTTATGGTGATGGAGGAATGGTATTCACAGATAGTGATGAACTTGCAGAAAAAATGAGGTCTTTACTTAATCATGGGCAGGTGGCTCGATATGTTCATCATTATGTAGGGCTTAATATGAGACTTGATAATTTACAGGCTGCAATTTTACTTTCCAAGTTTGAGCATTTTGAGAAAGAGGCAAACTTAAGACACGAAATAGGTTTTAAATACAACGAATTGCTTAAAGATAGTGTAATAACACCACATATTGAGTCTTATACAGATAGATGTGTTTTTGCTCAATATTCCATTAGGGTGAAAAATAGAGAAGAAGTAATAAAAAAACTTAGTGATGCATCTATACCTACTGCAGTTCACTATCCTATTCCTATTCATTTGCAGAAGGCATACAGCTATCTGGGTTATAAAGAAGGGGATTTTCCTGTAAGCGAAAGAATATCAAAAGAGATAATGAGTCTTCCAATGCATCCATTCCTTACTGATGAAGACCTTAAATTTATTACTGATAATGTTAAGAAATCCCTTTAATTTTCGATAATATAACGGGAGATAAAATGAAATTTAAATCAAGTTTGATATTATTGTTTTTACTTGTAAATTCTATCTTTTCTCAGGTAAAAAAAACAAATACGTATAATTATGATTTTAATAATCCAGAATCTCTTGTTATAAATGTATTTCTTATGCTTAAGAACACTGATTATAATGAAATGCTTAAAATAACAGATCTTTTTGAGAAAAAAAGGGTTGAAAAATTGCTTACAGAAATCTCAAACAATCCCTCAATTCTGCCTGTTTTAAAGCAGGAGTCGGCTAAAATAAAGAATTTTGAACTTATAAATACCGAAGTAATTACAAATGAAGGAACGAACGAATATGTTATAGTTACTACAAAATGGTATATGTCAAATGATTCAAAAAATGCAAAAAATTCAGATTTCTATAATTCTATTGAGAATCAGATTCATCCTGAAAAACCTAAAAAAGACACAGTTGTTTATGTAGAATACTTATTAAAAAAGATTGATAAAAGATGGAAAATAATTTCAAAAAGAAGCAAATAAAGTGTATAGTTGCTGGTGGTAAAACAGGTGGGCATCTTATTCCCGGAATTGCTGTTTATAGGGTTTTGAAAGAGAAAGGGTTTGATGTCAGGTATATTTTGAATTCTACAGACGTAAAGTTTCCGGTTGTTAAAAATATCGAAGAAGCTGATAGAATTTTTCTCGATATTTCAAGCATTTCAAGAAAATTTTCTTTAAAGACTTTTATTGACCTCTTTAAAATTTTTGTGGCTTTTTTAAAGATTTTTGGTAAAATTTTTAAGTTCAATCCAGATTTTATTGTAATTACGGGTGGATATATATCAAACCCAGTTGCTCTTTCTTCAATTATTCTTTTTAAGCCTCTTTATATTCTTGAGCAAAATAGTGTTGCTGGTATAACAAATAGATTCTATTCATTTTTTGCAAAAAAAATATTCACTTCATTTGAGAGAACACTTAAAATTCCAGAAAAAAAAGCCATATATACAGGAAATCCCATTCTCTATAACGAGAAAATAGATAAATCTTCCGCTAGAAAATTTTTTGGTATTGAAAATTATGATAAGGTTGTAGGGATAATGAGTGGGAGTCAGGGAGCAAAAGTAGTAAATAATTTCATTCTTCAAATACTTGATTTTCTTAAGGAAAATAATATTGGAGTGATATGGAGTCTTGGGGCTGTTGAGTATGAGAGGCTTAAAGATTTTGATTTCAGTGAGTATCCAAATGTTAAAATCTATCCTTTTATAGAAAGAATGGATTATTTTTATTCAGCAATAGACCTTGTAATTTCAAGAGCTGGAGCTACTTCTATATCTGAAATAGTGTTTTTTGAAGTTTTATCTTTATTTATTCCTATAAAGAATTCCCCTGACAATCATCAAGAACTTAATGCAAAATCCTTAGTAGAAAAAAATGTTGCAAGAATGATTTTTGAGGATCAACTTACAGCCCAAATTTTGATTGATAATATAGTTGATTTACTCAATAATCTTTATTTTTATAAAAATAATTTCAATAATTTTCAGAAAATGAATAAATTACCTCAAAATAAAATAGTAGAAGAGATAATGATGGAGGAAAAATGGCAATTTTAGTGGCTGGTGGTGCTGGTTATATTGGTAGTCATACAGTTAAAATGCTTTATAAAAAAGGTTATGATGTTATAGTTTATGACAATCTTTCAAAAGGATATAGAGAATTTGCAAAGTGGGGAAAATTTATTGAAGGTGATATTTCTGATGATAAAAAATTAAAAGAGGTTTTTAAAAACCACAAAATAGATGCTGTAATGCATTTTTGTGCCTTTATTGAAGTAGGGGAATCTGTTGTTGAGCCTGAAAAATACTACAAAAATAACCTTGTAAATACGATTACATTGATTAATACAATGAAAGATGCGGGGATTAAAAATTTTATTTTTTCTTCTACAGCAGCTATTTTTGGAGAGCCAAAGCATATTCCTATCAAAGAGGATGATCCAAAGAATCCCATCAATCCCTATGGCAAAACAAAACTTTTTGTTGAAGAAATACTTGAAGATTATGAAAAGGCTTATGGATTTAACTCAATATGTTTCAGATACTTTAATGCCGCTGGTGCAGATCCAGATGGAGAAATTGGAGAGGCTCATAATCCAGAATCCCATCTTATTCCTCTCATTCTTGATGCTGCAATGGGTAAGAGAGAAGCTATTAAAATTTTTGGAACTGATTATCCTACAAAGGATGGCACCTGTATAAGAGATTATATTCATGTAAATGATCTTGCAGAAGCACACATTCTTGGGCTTGAATTTTTGCTGAAGGAAAAAAGATCAGAAAGGTTTAATCTTGGTTCTGGAGAGGGATATACTGTCAGGGAGATCATTGATATGGTGAAAAAAATTACAGGTAAAGAATTCAAGGTTGTTGAGACAGAAAGAAGGGCTGGCGATCCACCTGTCTTGATTGCTGATAGTTCTAAGGCAAGACGTATGTTAGGCTGGCAAACAAAATTCACACTTCAAGAAATTATTGAGACAGCTTGGAACTGGCACAAAAAAAGGTAGTTTTTTATTTTGAAGAATCAATTTGAAATTTATTCTATTTTACTTTATAATTTTTACTAAACTAATTATGGAGATATAGAATGGCTTTTGAGAAAATAGTTATTCCCGTAGATGGAGAAAAGATAAAAGTTGAAGATGGGATTTTAAAAATTCCTGATAATCCTATCATTCCATTTATTGAAGGAGATGGAACAGGTCCTGATATATGGAGAGCAACAAAACTTGTTATCGATACAGCAGTAGAAAAGTCATACAAAGGAAAACGAAAAATAAGCTGGATGGAGATCTATGCTGGGGAAAAAGCTGAGAAAGTCTATGGTGTTTACCTTCCTGAAGAAACACTTATAGCCATACAGGAATATATTGTAGCTATAAAAGGGCCTCTTACAACCCCAGTTGGAGGAGGAATAAGAAGTCTCAATGTAACTTTAAGACAATTGCTTGATCTGTATGCATGTGTGAGACCTGTGAAGTACTATAGTGGAACGCCAGCTCCTGTTAAAAAACCAGAAGCAGTAGATATGGTGATCTTCAGAGAGAATACTGAAGATGTATATAGTGGGATAGAGTGGCCAAATGGTTCTAATGAAGCTCTTATGATCATTGATTTCTTAAAAAAGAATCTTAACAAAGAAGTAAGAGTGGATTCTGGAATAGGTATAAAGAATATAAGTGAGTTTGGAAGTAAGAGAATAATGAGAAAAGCAATAAAATTTGCAATAGAAAATAATAGAAAGTCAATAACAATAGTCCATAAAGGTAATATTATGAAATATACGGAAGGGGCATTCAAAAATTGGGCATATGAGGTTGCAAAAGATGAATTTAATGATTATGTAATTTTTGAATCTGAATTAACTGGTACAACTGATAAAATAGTTATAAAGGATAGAATTGCTGACAATATGTTCCAGCAGGTTTTACTTAAGCCAGAGGAATATGATGTAATTGTCACAACAAACCTTAATGGAGATTATTTATCCGATGCTATTGCAGCTCAGGTTGGTGGACTTGGAATGGCTCCAGGTGCAAATATTGGTGATTTTTATGCTGTATTTGAGGCAACACATGGGACAGCACCAAAGTATGCAAACCTTGATAAGGTTAATCCAGGTTCATTAATTCTTTCTGGAGTAATGTTGCTTGAGTATATTGGCTGGAAAGAAGCTGCTGAAATGATAAAGAAAGCACTTGAACTTACAATAAAAAATAAAGTTGTTACTTATGACCTTGCAAGACAGATAGAAGGTGCAAAAGAGGTAAAATGTAGCGAGCTTGCAAAAGCAATTTGTGAGAATATGTAATTCTCACAGGAGGTTTTAATGAAAAAATTGGGAATAATTGGACTTGGTAATATGGGTTATGCACTCCTTGCGGGAATTTATAATGCTGGTTTATCTAAAGAATTTGAGATTAAAGTTTACGATCTTGATAAAGAAAAGTTGAAAAAAGCTATTGATATGAAAGCTAAGATTTCGGAAGATATGAGAGATTTAATTGATTTTTCTGATTATGTTGTTCTGGCTATTAAGCCAATTGATGTTGAAGAGTTTTTGAAGCAGGAAAAATTATCTCTTGATAAAGATGAGAAAACTTTTATCACTATAGCTGCTGGCTTGACTGTCAAATTTTATAGAAAATATTTAAGTAAGGTGAAAATTGCAAGAGTAATGCCAAATACTCCCTTTCTCACTGGTTATGGCGTAAGTGGGGTTTATTTTGATGGAAATTTTAAGGAAGAAGAAAAAGAAGATGTAATAAATATCTTCAAGAGTGGTGGAATAGTTGAAGTATTTGCTAAAGAAAAAGAGCTTGATATAGTAACAGGGCTTTCAGGGTCAGGGCCTGCTTTTGTTTTCAGTTTTATCAATTCTCTTGCAGATGGTGCTGTGTATGCTGGAATGCCGAGAGATAAGGCGAGAAGGCTTGCTACAATGACAGTTCTTGGTGCTGCTATGTTATTGGAAAAGGAAAATATTCATCCAGAAGAATTGAAAGACAGGGTGACTTCACCTGGAGGTACAACAGCGGCTGGTCTTTTAGCTCTTGAAGAAGGGGCATTTAGAAGTACTGTTATGAAGGCGGTTATTAAAGCCACAGAAAGGGCAAGGGAAATAGGTGAGAAACAATGAGTTATTTTGTAATTTTTCTGCTTTATTTACTGAGAGTTTATGAGATTATTTTTATAATATATTTTTTGCTCAGTTTTTTTCCAGTAAATAGAAATAGTTTTATCATTAAAATGATAGATAGTGTATGTGAACCAGTTTATTATTTTGTTTTAAGATTCTTACCAAGAATTGTTATAGGTTTTCTTGATCTTTCACCGATTTATATTTTCATTTTATTTACTGTTATAAGATTTTTACTTTCAAGGTTATTAATGATTACTCTATGAAAGAAGAAAAGTCAGTTTGTATAAGTCTTAAAGTCATTCCACGAAGTTCAGTTAATAAATTTGAAAAAAGTGGTGATGAATATAGATTGAAGATAAAAAGCCCACCAGTTGATGGAAAGGCAAACAAGGAGATAGTTGACTTTCTGTCTGATTATTTTTCTATTCCCAAGAAAAATATTATCATCGAAAGAGGAGAATTATCGAAAAACAAAGTTATAAGGCTTATAGGTATTTCTGAGGAAGATATTAATCTATAACAAGCTCTTTTTGATCATATAGTTTAAGTATTCCAAAAAGCGAAAAAAATGCTGGTATTAATGTACTTAACAGAATAATATTATTTTTCATAGGTTTGGTTAACGAAGTTATAGAAATATAGCTAACAAGTGAAAATTTTGTTGCAATCATTTTGAATGCATAATCAAAAAGATTTATAGCAAGAATACCTGCAAGAAAACCAAGCAATGCATATTTAAAAATGATAGAAAAGACTATGTAAGTCTTTGATGAACCAAGAATTCTTAAGATTTTATAGTATTCAAATCTATTTGAGACAGCAACAACACTACCAAAGGCAATAGCTATTGAAGCAATGAAGATAACTATGATTATAAAGACATTACCAATTATTGAAACAAAGTTTTTGAGTTTTAAAATTTCTTCGGATAGAGTCTTATCAGATTCTACAATCAGCCCCATTTCTTTTAATTTTTTGGTTACTGATACCATTGAAGCATGGTCAGCTACCTTTACATACAAATGAATATATTCAGAACGAACGTTAAACTTTTCGTTGTAATATCTCATTACCCTTAAAGGCAAAACAAGACAGATGTTTGCGACTTTGTCTGTAAAACCTGCCACATAAGCGTTTTCTGTTGAACTACCGTTTAAGGTTTTGAGAGATGATTTTCCAACGTTAAGTTTGAGTTTTACACCTATAAGCATATCTTTTGAGACCTTAGGAAGGTTGTTTGGTTCAGCCATACTTGAATTATAAGCCTGAAATAGAATTTCTGGTATCATAGTGGGAATTTCATTTCCTTCTTTCCAGTTATTCCAGAGTTTTATTGCATTTTTATCTTTCAAGTCCTGAGCTATTAAGTTATAATCCACTCCAATACATATGAGGTCGCTACCATAATTGAGACCAAAAATACTTACCATTACCTGCATTGGTATCCTTGAAGCAAGGAGTGGGCTTACTTCTTTTACACCTTTTATTTTTTTTATTTGATAAAGGATATCATCATCTATATATGTGCCTTTCGGTTGTTTTAACTTCATTCCGAATAGTCCAGTAATTTTTGGGGTGGATGTTGGCCTTGGGCTTACCTTTATCATATCTGGAGAAATCGATTTTGAGAAGGTTTTGTCGATATAGTTTGAAAAGTTAAGCACAACAATTATAAACACCAGTGAAAGCAATGTAGAGATCATAACCACAATCAAAAGAATGAAATTAAGAAAGAAATTTCCTCTCAATTCTTTTAATAAAAGCAATATTTTACCCATTTTGTTTCTCCAGTTTTCCGTTTGTTAATTTATACTTTTCTTTTGTAAAACTTATTAATTCTTCCTGATGTGTGACCATAATTATTGAACAACCATCGTTTGCCGCAATGTTTTTGAAAATTGAGACTATTTCTGCCGATGTTTCCTTGTCAAGGTTTGCAGTTGGTTCATCAGCAAGAATTAAAGAAGGATTGTTAATCAAAGCCCTTGCTATAGAAAGCCTCTGTTTTTGCCCGCCTGATAGATAACCAGCTTTCATTTTCTTGAATTCTAAAAGTCCAACATCCTTAAGTAAACTTTCAGCTCTATCCTTAATTTTTTCCCCGACAAATCCTTTTATCTTTGCGGGGAGTAATACATTTTCTAAAACAGTTTCTTCTGGCAAAAGTTTAAAAGTCTGAAATACAAAACCAAAATGTCTATTTCTTAAATAGGCTGTATGAATGTCAAGAAAATGAATTACTCTTCTATTTCTGTAGTAAATTTTCCCCTTCTCTGGAACAATTATGCCAGCAATTATATTGAGTAAGGTTGTTTTACCTTCTCCCGATCTTCCTGTTATTGCGACGACGTCATGTCCATTTACCTCAAGGTTGATATCTTCTAACACATATTTTCTTTTGCCATCAATCTTAAATGACTTTGAAATTTTTTCTAAAACAAGCATATTATTCCTCTAAAGGCTTTTTTATCGTTTCTTCTACTTTTTTTACAAGTTCATTTTTGTCTATTTCTGAATAAGTTTGTGGATAAACTGGGTCGTGAATTATAAGCTCAACATTTGCTTTTTTTATTTTACCTGTTTCTTCAAGCATTTTATAGGTGTTTTTTATGGTAAGTGGAACTATTGGCACAGAGCTTCTTAATGCAAGTTTAAAACTACCAACCTTGAAGGGAAGGGTTTTGTTTGATTTACTTCTTGTTCCTTCTGGGAATATAAGCATATTATAGCCATTAAGGAGATTTTTTACACCTTCATCGATATATTCATTTGCCTTTCTTAAATTTTTTCTGTCAATAAAAACACAGTGGATTCTTTTCATCCAGAAACTTAAAAGTGGTATTTTCTTAAGTTCAATCTTGGCGATAAATCCTACAAGCCTTCTTGTATAACCAAGAATCAATGGAATATCAAAATATCCCTGATGATTTGAGATGAAGACTACATTACTTTCTGGTAATTTTTCAATACCTTTTACCGTTACTTTTGTGCCTGTTCCTGCTATTTCAAGTCTTGCCCAGAGTGAAACAAAATAGGTAAAGAATTTTTCCCATGCTTTTTTTGCCCTGAAAATCATAAAAAAAGGATATATAATCATTATAAAAATTGATAAACTGACCATAACAATTACAAAATAGATGGCATAAAAAATATTGAAAATCACTTTTCAACTCCTTAATTAATAGATTAACACAGATTTTTAAAAAATTCCAAAAAATTCTACTTCATTGCCAAAATAATTAAATTGTAATATAATTTAATGGGGAAATAATATGATTCACAAAATTGTAAACAAAAAAGGCAAAGAAAAAATTGTAATGTTGACTTGTTATGATTATCTCACTGCCAAAATACTTTCTGAGACGAATATTGATTTGATACTTGTTGGGGACTCTCTCGGGACTGTGATAAAAGGTGAAAAAACGACTCTTTCCGTGACTGTAGAAGAAGTTATTTATCATACAAGGATTGTAAGAAAGGGTGCTCCTGATGCTATAATAGTTGCTGATATGCCTTTCTTGAGTTATGGGACGTCTGTTGAAGAAAGCGTGAAAAATGCTGGTAGACTTATGAAAGAAGGTGGGGCTAATGCTGTAAAACTTGAAGGGGGAAAAGAACTTGCTCATTTTGTGGGTGCAATGACGAATGTAGGAATTCCTGTTATGGGACATATTGGGCTTAAACCTCAATCTATAAATCTATATGGCTATAAGATAGCAGGTAAAACTGAAGATGAAATAAAATCACTCATTGAAGATGCAAAAGCCCTTGAAAATGCGGGTGTTTTTTCGATTGTTATTGAAGGGACGACGGAAGAAGCAGCAAAAATTATAACTGAGAATGTTAAAATCCCTACGATAGGTATTGGTGCTGGAAAATATACTGACGGACAGGTGCTTGTGATAACTGATATGCTTGGAATGGATAAAGATGTAAACTACAAGCATAACAAAAGGTATACAAATCTCTATGATATAATAAAAAATGCCGTTGGTAGTTATACTGATGAAGTAAAAAAAGGCTTATTCCCTTCAGAAGACAACATTTTTCACAAATAGAATAACTTTTTGAAAAATTAATGAGAGATTGTTATGACTTACGAAGAGGCTTTAAGTTTTATTACAGGTCTTATAAATTATGAAAAGAAATTTGCCCAATATAACGAAGAGAATTATAATCCAGAGAAAATAAGCCATGCTCTTAATTCTGAAAATATCTCTTTGAAGGCAAAAATATTTCATATAGCTGGAACAAAAGGTAAAGGTAGCACTTCCATCTACCTTGCAGAATTGATATATAGACATAGTGGTGAAAGCACTGCTCTTTATACCTCTCCACATATTGATAAAATAAATGAAAGAATTGTTGTAAATGGAGTTGCGATAAGTGATAATGAATTTGCTGAATTAATTACAGAATATAAGGATAAATTTGCTTTTTATGGGTTTACTTTTTTTGAGGCACTTACTTTTATTGCGATGGTTTATTTTGAGAGGAAAGAATGTAAATATATTGTTCTTGAGACAGGTCTTGGTGGTAGACTTGATGCCACAAATTTTTGTAAGCCTGTGCTATCTATTATTACCCCTATAAGTTTTGATCATACCGATATTCTTGGAAAAACCCTTTCAAAAATAGCTTATGAAAAAGCTGGTATAATAAAAGAAAATACTCCTGTCTTATCAGCAAAACAAAAATTTGAGGCATTAAGAACTTTGAAAGAGGATGCATTTAAGAAGAATTCTTTATTTTTTTATCTTCCTGAGATTGTTAATTACAGGATTGATAGAAAGAATAAAATTGTTGATATTAATTTTAAAGATATTTCTTTTAAAGGCTTGAAATTCTATCTTCCCTCAGATGTTTTTATAGATAATTTTATTCTTTCTTTAATAGCATTTAAATTGCATTTTAATGAGTTGAATAGAAAAGTTATAGAGAATGTTTTGCAGATTGATTTGCCTTTCAGAATGAAATTGAAAGAAAATTTTTTATTTGATGTGGCTCATAATGACGATTCAATCGAAAAGCTATTTAAAAATATAAAGGCTTATGGAGTAGGGGGAGAAAGAAAGGTTTTACTATTTGGCATTCTGAGAGATAAAGAATTAAAAAGAATAGCGAAAGTTATAAAAAAATATAGAAAAATGTTTGAAAAAATAGTTTTGTTTGATTTTGAAGCCATAAGGAATTCGGGTAGCAAAGAACTTTTTGATTTACTTAAACCTATAAAAAATGTCGAGTATGTTAAAGATTTAAAAAATTTTAATTTTGATGAAAATAGTTTTTATGTTATCACTGGGTCATTTTATATTATGAAATATGTAGAAATTTTGGCTCAAAAATTCCGAAAATAGTTATAATATCAGTATAATATAAGGGGGTGAAAGATGAAGAAAAATTTTCTTGTGCTTTTATTAATCTCTATTGTAAGCTGTAGTGTTTATAATGTTTTTTCACCAGCAAACCCTTCAAATATAGATGAAATATATGATAGTGAAGTTTTAATTTCTATGGGTGATAAATATTTTGAAGAAGGGGATTATGCACTTGCTTATAAAGCATATTCGAGAGCTGCAATGCTATCACCAAATAAATCCCTTGCACTTGAAGGTAAAGCAAGATCATACATATTTCTTAAAACTTCATATACCAATCTTATCAGTTCTCTTGGAGGAAATAATTTTTCAAACATTGGAGGACTTAATAAAATCTATGATATTTCAAAAGTAGTTGCTTTAAGTTTGTTCCCGATTATTAATAGCTCTGCCGACGGTAAAATATCTTTTGATGATCTTGATGTGAATTTTGTATTTTATATTTTTAATAATTTTTATTCAATTTATGATTTTCTTGATTCTGATAGAGATAATAATATAGAGCTTGATAATGGGGATCTTCTATGTATAAACCAGAATTATGAAATAGATACTACAAATTCAAGAATTTACATAAGTCTTAAAGAACTCGAAGGAACAAATGCGAATCCATTTAAAATCCTTGCTTTTTCAAAGATGATTCAAACTCTCAACTTCAGATATAATAGTTATAAAACCAATCTCTCCTATTCTGCAAAAAGTCTTACAAATATAGAAAATAATTTGACTTCAGAAGCAACAAGTAATCTTATTTTACCTATTGTATCAAATTTTAATATAGTTATATCTAATGTTGACACCGTGTTTACAAATCTTTCGTATTCTGGAACGAATGTTAATGCTTTAACACTTACAAATATATTTGATATTACCAATCTCATAGTCTTTACAAATATTAATATCACAAATGATGATATGGTTACAAATTTCTTTTTGGATGCTGGTTATGGACCAGATGATTATGATGCCTTTACAAATGATCTTTACAATTCAGGAATTACAAATATGGTCGATATTACTAATATATTTCCGGGCTTGACAAATATTGATCAGATTTCATCAAATTATTTTAACTTATAAGCGGGTATTGATGGTTAAAAAGATCATTTTTTTTCTTCTATTATTTAATTTTTTGTCTGCAATTGAGAGGGAAAAACCTTTATTACTGCCGGCTGATATTATTGGATGTGGTGGGACAGGTATCACGGCTGATGATAAATTCGGCATGCTATTTATGAATCCAGCTTCTTTTGGGATTACAACAAAAGGATATTTTTCCCTTCTTAAACTTGGGGTAAGAGCAAATTATGATCTTTATCAATACTATCAGAGTTATGATAAAATATCTGGCTCAATGTCTGGAGATATGACTTCTATCACACCTGAAACCTTAGCTATAATCAATAATTTAAAAATTTCTACAGGAATAAACGGGCCTTTAGCTTTTGGTTACCTTACTGAAGGTATTGGTTTTTTACTTTACAATGATTTTCATACTTCTCTATATACAAAACCATCATTTTTGTTGCCATATGCTGATTTTGGGGCATATGCTGATTTTGTTTTTCTTGCTGGTTTCGGGAATAAATTTGAACTTCCATTTTATTTTGGTAAAATTGTTAAAACATATGGTGGAATAACTGTAAAATATATAAATAGACTTAAGTATGAGAATAAAAGACTTAGCTTTCTTAAGATTATAGATATGGTTTCAGGTGGGGCTTTTAAAGAGGGATATTTGTGGGGACAGGCTATTGGTTCAGATGTTGGACTTATGTTTAAAGGTGAAAATATCTCTGTTGGAATAACAGTTAAGGATTGGTTTAATACTTTTTTTTCCTGGAACACTTATGATACGAATTTTCAATATGTGCCTGAGGAAAAAGTTGAGCCAACATATTATCCTGCTTCATTTAATTTTGGAATAAGCTATAAACTTAATAACTATTTTATGAAGTATGGTATTTCTGACTGGATTTTTGCTTTTGATATTGTTGATGCTTTTAATTTTGAGGAAAATTATTTTTTAAAATTGAGATTTGGAACAGAGGTGAAATTTTTAAGAATCTTCAGAGCGAGAGCTGGTATTTACAAAGGCTACCCAACTTTTGGAGTTGGTGCAGAAATTCCTTTCTTGAATATAAATTTTGCATATTACACAGAAGAATTGAGTGCTATTCCTGGCTATAAGCCTCAACAAAATTTTGTGTTTGAGTTGCAATTGTTATATTGAGTCGTTTAGAGTATTAACTTTTTTGCTAAAAAATAAAAAATGTATTATAATTAATAATCTGGAGATTTTGTATGTCATCTGACAGCAGTTCTTCTCTGTTTAAAAGGGCTATTTATCCGGGGACTTTTGACCCACCAACAAATGGTCATTACGATGTGGCTAAAAGGGCATCTATGATTTTTGATGAGTTAGTTGTTGGAGTTAGTGAAAGTTCATCTAAAAAAACTTTGTTTACAATTGAAGAAAGAATAACAATGCTCAATGAAATTTTCAAAAATGAAAAGAAAATAGTTGTGAAACCTTTTTCAAGTCTCCTTGTTGATTTTGCGAGAAAGGAAAAGGCCATTGCTATTGTAAGAGGTTTAAGGGCTGTTTCAGATTTTGACTATGAATTGCAAATGGCGTCATTAAATTCTATGCTTGCCGATGAAATTGAAACCGTGTTTTTTATGGCAAGTGATGAGAATCTTTTTGTGAGTTCTTCTGTAATAAAAGAAATTGCAAAGCTGGGTGGAGATATTTCTTTGAAGGTCCATCCGTTTGTTGAAAGGATGTTAAAAGATAAATTTAAATAAATTTTGAAGGGGCTTGTTATGTTAAATTTCAGAAAGAATATTATTGATAGGGCAAGATCAAATCCTAAAAGACTTGTTCTTCCAGAGGGAAGAGATGTGAGAGTTTTAAAGGCTGCAGAGATGATAAAAAAAGAGGGGTTTACCACAGAGCTTTATGTTCTTGGTAATGAAGATGAATTAACTAAAATGGCTAAAGCTGAAAATATAAATCTTAAAGGTGTTAATATTATTGACCAGACAAAAGTCAGTTATTTACAGGACTTTATATCTACTATGTATGAAATGCGAAAAGCAAAAGGTATGACAGAAAAAGAAGCCGAAGAATTAATGAAAGATGATGTTTATCATGGGGCTATGATGCTTAAGAAAGGAATGGTTGATGCCATGGTTTCTGGAAGTCTTACTCCTACCGCTAAAACGGTGAGGGCATCTCTCATTATAGTGAGGCCAAGGGATGGCATTAAAACCATATCTGGTAGTTTTGTAATGGTTGTGCCTGATTGTAAGTATGGCTATGAAGGAGCTTTTATCTATGCTGATTGTGGGGTGGTACCAGAGCCAACTCCAGAACAGCTTTGTGATATAGCAATGGCTTCTGCTGATAGTGCAAGAAAACTTCTTGGTGTTGAACCAGTTGTTGCATTTTTGTCTTTTTCTACTTTAGGAAGTGCTGATTCACCATCAATTGATAAGGTGAGACAGGCCATCGAAATTTTAAAGACCAGAAATGTCGATTTTATTTTTGATGGAGAAATGCAATTTGATGCTGCTGTTGATGCCACTGTTGCAAAATCAAAGGCACCGAATTCAAAAGTTGCTGGTAGGGCAAATGTAATGATATTTCCAGACCTCAATGCTGGAAATATAGGATATAAAATAACCCAACGACTTGCAAAGGCTGAGGCTTATGGACCTTTACTTCAAGGGCTTTCAAAGCCTGTTAATGATCTTTCGAGAGGAGCAACACCTGATGATATAATGGTGGTTTCAGCTATAACTGTGGCTCAGAGCAATTGATTTTTTCTTTTCTGTTTTAGAGTTAAAGTTGTTTTTCATTGATTTTTTTTTGCAATTCTTTTATAATTTTCTATTGATGTTGTTTTTTAATTAGTAATTTTGAGGGAGATATAGTGCCAGAGGATTTAAATTGGAAATACGAGTTTTATAATATTATTAAAAATGGAGAACTGGATAAGGCAGAAGATTTGATAGTAGAAAAAATGGGGCTTGATATTGATGATGAAGATATAGAAAATTTTTTAAAAGCTATAAAATTCTGGAAAAACAGGAGGGAATTTTTTACTTTCAGTGAGAATAGTGGTGAAGTTTTGCTTGGTGAGTGGAATAATTTTTTGACTTTTTGCTTGAACAACAGGATAGAAAACAAAAAACTTCTTAACTCTTTTAAAGCCTTTGTCTATTCAAAGGCTATAGATTTTTTGATTGATTCATATAAAGTTTCTCCTATTAAGGAGAAAGAAAAGCTATATATGTTAGGATGTGCTCTTTATGAGCTTGGCTTTATTGATAAAGCTATTGAAACGTTTGAATTTCTTTTTTCACTAACGAATGAAAAAGATTATAAGATTTATATATGGCTTGCCAATCTTTATTATGAGATTGGAGAAAATGAGCTGTCGATGATGATGTATAACGATGCTTTTTTTTATTTTTCTCAATTGATAAATGCAGAAGATTTGAAAGATGTCAGAATTAAAAAAATTATAGAAAATATAAAGAAAGATGGTTTTGTAAAGGAAGAAGAAATACTTGAATGGTTGCCTGTGTATTGTTATATTTATGACATTTTGACAGTAAAAAGGAAACTGGAATACGGAGATTTTGTTGATTTAAGGGAGAGAATAAAAAAATATGAAAAATCTCTGGAAACAGATAAAAAGGTTTTTTATGTTTTGATACCGAGACTCATTAATCACTATTTATGGATAGTTGATTACTATCTTTATCAGGCGAATTCAATCGAGCCTGTTCAGAGTGTCCTTAAAAGAATAGGCGAATTATTTGATATGCTTGATAATAAAGATGTGATATTGAAATTAAAAGAAAGAACTGATTTTGTAGTTAATAAGTTGTGTGAGAAAAAATTAGCTTTAAAAGAAGGAGTTTCAGGTGGGGATAATAGCAGTTGGTAGTATAGCGATCGATAGTATAAAGACGCCTGTTGGAGAGAGAAAAGGCATACTTGGAGGTTCTCTTTCTTATTTTGCTTCTGCAAGTTCTTTTTTAACAAAGGCAAAACTTCTTGGCATCGTAGGAAAGGATTTCAGTAGTGAGTATCTTGATTATTTGAGTGAAAAAGCAATTATTCTTGGTGTTAAAATAGATTTTGAAGGGAAAACATTCGAGTGGGATGGTTATTATACTGAAGATTTTGGAGATGTAGTAACCACAAGAACAGAATTAAATTCTTTTGCAAATTATGATCCTGTAATTCCTGCAGGTTATAAGAGGTTTAAGAAAGATATTTTGTTTTTAGCAAATATTGATCCAGTAATTCAAAAAAAGGTGGTAAAAGAATTTTCTTATCTACCACTTAAAGTTTTAGACACAATGAAGCTCTGGATTGAAACAAAAAGAAAAGAGCTTGAAGATGTTTTTCTTGATGTTGATGCAATAATTATCAATGAAAGTGAGCTTAATCTTTTGACAGGTGAGAAAAATATTTTCAAAGGTATTGAAAAACTCTCTAATTTTAATTTTAAGTTTATAGTGCTTAAAAGGGGAGCTAATGGGGCAATGTTATTCTATGGTGATGATGTAATTTCTCTTCCTGCTTTTCCATTGAAGAGAATTGTCGACCCAACAGGTGCGGGAGATAGTTTTGCTGGAGGATTTTTAAGCTATCTTAATTACGAAGGCTTTAAGAATCTATCTCTTGAGAAGCTCAAGAGGGCTTTATCTTACGCTATAGTTGTTTCATCTTTTACTGTCGAAGATTTTGGAGTGGAGGGCATTGGAAGGGTGAAATTAAGAGATGTAAAGGAAAGATATAAAGCATATAGAAAATTTTGTTCATTTTAAGTTTAAAAAATTTGAAAGGAGATTTATGTTATGTCAGGTGTTGAAGCAGTTGCAAAAAGTGAAGTTCTTGAAAAGGTTTCTGATATTTTAAAGGAAGAAAAATGGACAAGGGCTACTATAGATAGTTATCTTGTAAAAAATTTTATAGAACTTGATAATCTTATAAAGAGTGCTATAGAAGAAGGCTTAAAAGAAGATTTGAAGAACTTATGTAGGGAAAATCTTAAAAATTCTCCAAACAGTGTTATTTCACTCTATATATTTGGAGTTTTATCCTTAGAGGAATCTTCTGTAGATGATACTCATATACCACAGGTTATTAAGCTATTTATGGATAACAAAAAATATAAAATTGCTGAATTTCTTGCAAATAAAATGCTTTCCTATAGAGAGCATAAATTTGCTTTGAAAACACTTGAGACAATATATGAACTTTCTGGAAATAATGAAGAACTTTTTAATATCAAGAAGAGGCTTGTTCTTGTAGATAATAAAGATGCAAGTAATGCAAAATTTCTCGGTGAATATTATGAAAAGGAGAATGATAAAGAGCTTGCAATGTTTTATTATCGACTTGCACTTGAAAGAGTTATTGCTTCAAGATTGCCAAAGATGGTAGAGGATCTATGGGCTAAGATAGTAAGACTTTATCCGAATGATGCAAATCTTTTTATAAATCTTGCAAGAAAAATCAGAGAAATTTTAGGTGATAGCAAGACAGCTACAATGCTTTATGAAGACTTTGTCAAAAGGGCTTTTAAGAATGAAAAATATAAGGATGCTCTTGAAGTATTGAAATTTGCGCTTGATTTAAAACCACAGGAAAAAACCTTCAGAAAGGCTATAGAAGACTGTTATAGAGAGATTTATAAAGGACATTCTCAGCTTGAAAAGTATTTGAAACTTTCTTCAATAGGTCAAACTTGGAAGCCACACAAAGATGCAATAAGGATTTTTGAGACTCACATAGCTTTTGATAAGGGTGTGTATGTATGGCACAAAAGCTGGGGACTTGGTCAGGTTCTTGATATTGATGGGGATAAGGTTAAGGTTGACTTTGAGAATAAAAAGGGACATGAGATGTCTCTTGAGATAGCTTTAAGGGCACTTGAAGTGCTTGACAAGGATCATATATTAATCTGGCTCAAGTTTAAGAAAGAAGAGCTTAAAAAACTTATGTGGGAAGATCCTTTAAAGGTTTTAGAGATTGTTTTGAAGAGTAATAATGGTAAAATTCAGCTTACAGATCTTAAGAATTATTTTGTGGAAGAAATTTTAACTGCTTCTGAATGGACAAGATGGTGGAATAATGCTAAAAAACTTATTCTTACTTCTGATAGGGTTGTACAAAATTCTTCAAAGAAAAATATTATTGAATTAAGAGAAAGTGAGTTGACAATTGCAGAAGAATTGATAAGTAAGTTCAAGAAGAGCACAAACTTTGAGAATAAAATCAATCTGGCGATTGATTTTAAATTGCAGGGTGGAGATATAAACAAAGAAGAGGCAATTGCATTGGTTAATTATTTTACTGATACAATTAAATCTCTTAATGAACTACCTGAAAAGAAGATATCAAGCTGGCTTGTGCTTAAGTTTTGTAATTATTCAAAATTAAATGACTTGCAATTTGATACTTCAGAACTCTTTAAAATAAAGAATATGGTTGACTATTTTGGTAAACTTGATATTGAGTTGAAGAAGTTGTTTCTTGAGTTGATTCGCAGCCTTCTTAAAGATTGGGATGCAAAGTATGCAGATTTTATAATGAATTCTCCACTTACAAGATTACACAGACTTATGCTTGAAGAACTTGAGAACAATTCAAGATATGAGGTTTTGAATAATATTTATCTTTCATTTTTGAATAATTACAGAGACAAGTGTGACTATTTTGTCTGGTTTGTTAGAGCTGTTTTTGAAGAAGAAAGTAAGCTTGCTGAAAAACTTGGAATAAATGAAAGTGAGATAATTATAAGGGTGATTTCGCTTATAGATTTTCTTAATGAAGAAATTGAGAAGAAAAATAATGTTTCAAGGAATAAAAAGGTTCTTGATAGTATTGAAGATTTTCTCTTTAAGAGGGGAAGACTTAAGGCTTTGATAGAAAAAGGAGATATTTCAACTGTAAGAACTATCCTTTTAATGATAAACTCTTCTGCATATTTCAATGAAGAAGAGAAAACTGAGCTTATCGATAAAATTTACTCAAAATATCCAGAACTCAAGAAAGCAGAAGAAAAAGAAGAAGTTGTCAAAATCAGACATCCTTTTATGGTTACTGCGAAAGCTCTTGAAAATAAAAAGATGGAATTACATCACCTTGTCACTGTTGAGATTCCAGAAAATAGTAGAGCTATTGGTGAAGCTATGGAAAAGGGTGACTTAAGAGAAAATGCAGAGTATAAAGCAGCTCTTGAGAAACAGGATCAGCTTAAAGCAACTGTTGCAAGACTTGAATCAGAGCTTGCACAGGTTAAGATAATCAATAGAAATGAGGTTAAGACAAACTTTGTTGATGTCGGAACAAAGGTTACAATAAAAGATGAAAAGGGTAATAAACTTGTTTACCAAATATTGGGACAATGGGATGTTAATATAGAGAAAAATATTATTTCTTACCATTCTCCACTTGGTAAGGCTTTTCTTGATAAAAAGGTTGGAGATAAAGTTAAGCTGGAGATAGGTGGAGAGGCCAAGGAATGGGAAATTGTTAAAATTGAGCTTGCTGATTTTGAATAAATGAAAAGGAGCTCTTATGTCAGAAAATGTTAATTCTACAAGCAGTGGTGTAGAAAGTAGCTTTTTTTACTGGTTTTATCCAAAAGGATATAGACCTTATAGGTTTAAGTTTTATGATATCTTGCTTGCATTTGGAATATTTATTATAGTTTTAATAGGTTATGTGATGACACTTACTCCTTCTGTTGGAGCTGGAGACAATGGTGAGCTTACTACCACTCTTTACAATATGGGGGCAGGGCATCCACCTGGTTATCCACTTTATGGTATAGTGGGTAAACTTTTTACATTTTTGCCTTTTGGAGATATTGCTTATAGGGTTAACTTTTTTGTTGCATTTTTTGGAGCTGGGGCTTCTTTCTTTTTATTTCTTTTTACTTTGAAACTTTTGGGCTTAAATAGAGATACTGGGAAGTTAAGTCTATTTATTCACTTTCCTGCACTTGTTGCTACTTTTTCTTTTGGTTTTTCTTTTTCTCACTGGGGTCAGTCAGTTGGTGGTGAAGTTTATCCAATGAACGTTTTTCTTGTTTCTCTTATGCTTTTTGTGATGTATTTATGGTGTGAAGAGATGATTTACTTCAGAATGGAAGAAGAGCTTCATTTTGCAGAAAGAAAAACTTTACTATTATTCTTTTTGATGGGACTTTCGATTACAAATCACCAGTTGCCTTTCTGGTATATAGTTGCCTTTGGTCTGGTATTGTTACCTGTTGTTGTCTTAATGGTTGTTCTTGATAGGTCCAGTAAATTTGCAGAGCAGTTTGAAGAAAGGGCTTGGGCTTTTGTAATTCTTGCAGTTCTTGTTTTAATTACTGGAGTTTTGTTTGTAGATTTTGGATTTGTAAAAAGGATGCTTTTTGAGAAAGATGTGTGGGAAGTTTTGACGGCAGTATTTCTTATTCCTTCTTTTTTAACATTGTATACTCTTTTAGTAAAATATATAAAACCAGAAAAAAACTGGGTTGACAAATTTTTTGAGATTTTAACCTATGGAACATGGTTATTTATATTTGCTGTTAGTATATATCTTTATCTTCTTGTGAGAGCAAAAGCTCTTGCTCCGCTTGAGGATCCAAAGCCACTATCATGGGGTGATACACAAAGGCTTGATATTCTTTTCAATCATATGTTAAGAAAGCAATATGGAGTTGGTGGTGGCAAGGAGATGATTAATAAGCTTGGTCAAATACTTGTTGTGCTTAAATATCACTATGAACAATTCCATTTTACACAAATAATAGTTGCAATTATTGGGGCAGTTTATCTCTTCTTTAGGGATAAACTATGGCTTATTTTCAGCATTATTGCTATGGCACTTTTAAGTGGAGCTCTTGTGTTGTTTATTAATTTTGAGCTTGATGTAAGGACTATCTTTTTTCAGGAAGTATTTTTTATACAGAACTTTTTGTTTTTAGGGCTTTTTATAGCTTTTGGGTCTCAATTTTTGCTTGATATTGTCAATCATTTCACTCTGAGATTTTCAAATAAAAAAATTTAAGGAGCAAAACAATGATGAAATTGGTTTCTATAGCAATTCAGGTTCTTGTTGGTATTGTTTCAGCTTTTTATTTTATTAAAATAATCAAGAAGCCAGTTTTTGGTAATCTCTGGGGAGCTATTGTTGTTGGAATAATTGGCAGTGTTCTTGGAGGTTTTTTTCTTAATAGAATTATAGATATAATGGTAAACAATGGTCTTACTGTTAATTTTGTAGCCTGTTTTATTGGAGCTTTCTTTTTTATATGGCTCGTTTCTAAAATAACACATTAATAGGGAGGAAAAATATGCCTAACGAACTTGATGATGTAAAGGTTGGGGCAATAATCGATGGAATGCCACTTACTATAAGCACTGAGGTGCCAGTTTCAATGGCAGCAGAAAAGATGCTAAGAGAAAAAGTTCATAGCCTTGTTGCAATTGATAAGAATGGTAAACCAGTTGGTATAGTTTCAAGCTGGGATGTTCTTAAAGTAATGTTCTTGAATAGCAGTGCTAAAGAAATTCCAGTTTCAAAGTTGATTGAAGGTCAAAAACTTGTGTTTGTCTATACTGAGGTAACTTTAAGAGATGCTTTAAATCTTATGATAGATAAGGAAATACAGGCTTTACCAGTTCTTGATTATGAAGATAAACTTGTTGGAAGGATAAGTATAACAGATATCGCAAGGTTTGTGAAAGAAAAATTAGTTTAAAGGAATTTTTATGGCAAAATATCTGGTTACTTCTGCATTGCCTTATGCTAATGGGCCTATTCATCTTGGTCATCTTGCTGGTGCCTATTTGCCAGCAGATATATTTGTCAGGTTTTTGAGGCTTAATGGAGATGATGTTGTTTACATCTGTGGTAGTGATGAACATGGAGTTCCAATAACTTTGAGGGCTGAACAGGAAAAGGTTTCTCCAAAAGAGATTGTTGAAAAATACCACAATATTATGTATGAAAGTTTTAAAAAGATGCGGATAGAATTTGATAATTTCTCAGGGACAGCAAGAAAAGACCATTATGAACTTTCTCAAAAGTTTTTTCTTGATCTTTATGAAGGTGGTTATATTTCTAAGAAAACAGAGAAACAATATTTTGACGAAAAGGCAAATAGATTTTTACCTGACAGATATATAGAGGGTAAATGTCCATATTGTGGATACGAAAAGGCAAGGGGTGACCAGTGTGATAAATGTGGAAAATTACTTAATCCACTTGAGCTTATTGAACCAAGAAGTGTTCTTACTGGTGAGAAGCCAGTTATCAGAGAGACAACCCACTGGTATCTTAAATTGCAGGATTTTGAAGATAAACTGGTTAAATGGATAACTTCAAATACCCACTGGAAGGAAAATGTAAGAAATTTTGTCCTTGGCTGGATTAAGAAAGAGGGTTTGAAGGAAAGAGCAATAACAAGGGATATTGATTGGGGTGTGCCTGTTCCACTTGAAGAAGCAAAAGGAAAGGTTCTTTATGTCTGGTTTGATGCTCCTATAGGCTATATTTCTTCTACCATAGAATGGAGTAAAAAGATAGGTAGTCCAGATAAATGGAAAGAATACTGGCTTGATAATGAAACTAAGCTCATACATTTTATAGGGAAGGATAATATACCTTTTCATGCAGTTATATGGCCTGCAATGTTAATGGGACAGAAAGAAAGTTATGTTCTTCCATTTGATATTCCAGCTAATGAATATCTTACACTTGAGGGAGAAAAATTTTCAACCTCACAAAATTGGGCTTTGTGGGTAGATGAATATTTAAGTGAATTTCCACCTGATCCTTTAAGATATTTTCTTGCTTCTAATGCACCAGAGACAAAAGATGCAGATTTTTCATGGAAGGCTTTTCAACTTAAGAATAATGAAGAGCTTGCCAATATTTATGGAAACTTTGCAAATAGAGTCTTTACCTTTGTGAATAAAAGATTTGATGGTGTTGTTCCAGAGGCAAAATATGAAGAAATGGAACTAAATCTATTTAAAGAAATTGAAAATAAAATAAATGAATTAAAGAAAGCCTATCAAAATTTTTCTGTTCGTGAAGCATCAAAGTTGATGATGGACATAGCAAGAATTGGAAACAAATATTTTGATGAGACAAAACCATGGACATTAAAAGATGAGACAAGGCTTAAAACTGTAATGAATACCTGTCTTAACTTGCTCAGATTTCTTGCCGTTGCTTCTTATCCTATCATTCCAGAAAGTGCTGAAAAATTGTGGAGAATGCTTGGTGAAGAGACAGAAATCAAGGCGGAAAGATGGGATTTACTTTCTCAAAAGAGGGTGAAAGTTGGACAGAAACTTGGTAATATAGAGATCCTTTTTGTGAAGTATGAAGACGATGTTATAGAAAAGCAGCTTAAAAAACTTTATGATAAATCAAAAGTCAAAAAAGAGGATAGCAAGATGGAATATATAACAATTGAAGATTTTAAGAAGATTGATATAAGGGTTGCTGAAGTGCTTGAAGTTGTGCCAGTCGAAAAATCAAATAAACTTCTGAAACTTAAGATAAGAGTAGGGGAGATAGAAAAACAGATTGTAGCTGGTATTAAACAATTCTATAATCCTGAAGAATTGGTGGGTAAGAAGATAATAATACTTAACAATCTTGAACCGGCAAAACTTATGGGAGAGACTTCAGAAGGGATGCTTCTTGCAGCTTCAAACGAAGATAAATCTGTTTTATCTGTTTTGACTGTAGAAAGAGACGTGCCTTCAGGGGCAAAGATAAGTTAAATCTTTTTGTTATTCTATTAATTATTGGTGGTTTTATGATAAGGCTGTCCAATAACTTTTTTTAAGTGGATTGCTTTGTTTCCCAAACCATTTTTTAGGCAAAATTATAGCAAAACAAAATTGTGTGGGGTCATCGCAATTACACAAAAGGCCGTCATTGCGAGCCTTCGTAGAAGGCGAAGCAATCTAAAATATCTTCTGGACAGCCTTGCGGGAGGTTGTGAGACAGCCTCATGGTGCGGTGGAAATTCTTTTTTAAAGAATTAAAGAACAATTTTTTTGATTGGGGTTAGTTTTATGAAAGTTTGTCTTGTTACAGGGGGGGCTGGTTTTATTGGTAGCCATCTGTGTGAGGCTTTACTTGCTAAAGGGCATTATGTAATCTGTGTTGATAATTTTTTCACTGGAAGAAAGAAAAACATACTTCACCTGCTTGATAATAAAAATTTTGAAGTTATAAGACATGATATTATAGATGAGCTCCTTGTTGAATGTGATTGGATATTCAATTTTGCCTGTCCTGCTTCTCCAGTCCATTATCAATATAATGCGATTAAAACTATAAAGACAAGTGTACTTGGTGCTTTGAATATGCTTGGTCTTGCAAAAAGAGTGAAAGCAAGAATTATGCAGGCTTCAACGAGTGAGGTTTATGGTGATCCGACTGTGCATCCTCAAAAAGAAAGTTATTGGGGAAATGTGAATCCTATTGGATTAAGAAGCTGTTATGATGAAGGTAAAAGGGTTGCAGAAACTTTGTTTATGGATTATCATAGACAGAACAAAGTAGATATAAAGATTATAAGAATTTTTAATACATATGGACCAAGAATGCTTGAAAATGATGGCAGGGTTGTTTCAAATTTTATTGTTCAAGCTTTGAAGGGTGAGGATATAACTGTATATGGAGAAGGCAAACAAACAAGAAGTTTTTGTTATGTTGATGATTTGATAGACGGCATACTTAAAATGATGGAAGTTGATAACTTTACTGGGCCAGTCAATCTTGGAAATCCAGATGAATTTGAAATCATTGATCTTGCTAAAATTGTAATAGAAATGACAAATTCAAAATCAAAAATAGTATATAAAGAGCTTCCCTCTGATGATCCTAAACAAAGAAGGCCAGATATTACGCTTGCAAAGGAAAAACTTGGCTGGGAACCAAAAATAAAATTGAAAGAAGGGCTGAAAAAGACAATAGAGTATTTTGAAAAGGAGCTTAAAAGCCACTCCTCTTAAACATTTTTTCAATTTCATTTTTTGTAAAAGTTATCATTATAGGTCGACCATGTGGGCAGGTCATATTGTTTGGAGTGTTTTTCAATTCTTCAATTAGGGCAAAAGCCTCTTCTCTTGAAATGTTTTTTCCTGCTTTGACAGAGCTTTTACAGGCCATTTGCTTTATTGATTCGTCTATATACTTGTTTGCAGAGTTAAGACTTTCAGCAAAACCAACTATAATGTTTTCAATATCCATATAGTCAACAAATACAGGGGCACTTCGGACAATAAAAGTATTTTCACCAAAATGTTCTATTTCAAATCCAAAAGCCTTAATAGTTTCAATATTCGTTAAAAAATCTTCTACATAAATTTTTGGTAATTCTATTTTAAGAGGGACAAGGAGTTCCTGTGAGGATAAAAATTTTTCTTCATAATTTTTTTTTAGTTTTTCATACATTATTCTTTCGTGGGCAGCATGTTGGTCTAAAAAGATGAGCTTTTCATTTTCTTCAAATATGAGATAGGTGTTAAAAATATTTCCTACAAATTTAAGACTGTAAATTTTTTGCTTTTCTTCTTTTTTAATAATAGGTTTTACTTCTTCAAATGGAAGATAGTTTGTTTTTTCTTCTTTGTTTGAAGTAAAATATGTTTCTATTGCTTTGCTTATCCTTTCTTCATATGGTGTAAATTCGACTTTTTCTTCTATGTTGTAAGTTTTTGAAAAATTTAATGACTCTTCGAGTGCTTCTTTAATAGATTTTGTAATTTTTTGTTCATCTTTGAAGCGAACCTCTTTTTTCATCGGGTGAACGTTTACGTCTACATTTTCTGGATTTATTGAAATATATAAAAATACAGCAGGATAGTAACCTTTTGGGATTATTCCCTCATATACACTATTTATTATGAAATAAAAGTTTCTCCATTCTACTGGTCTATTGTTTACAAAAAAATATTCGTATTGTCTATTATTTCTTATAAATGCAGGTTTTGAAATATAGCCTATGATCGAAAAATTTTCTTCTGTTTTTTCTATCTGTATCAAGTCTTTTGTGCAGTCGGGATAAAAATCGTTTATTCTTTCAAGATATGAGTTTCTTTGAGGTGTTATGAATTTTTTTTTGCCATCACTATGGAATTCAAAGCTGGTCTTGAAATAAGAAAGGGCTTTTTTAATTATTTCCTTTTCTATATTTTTTGTTTCTGTAATACTTGTGGATAAAAACTTTTTTCTTGCTGGTATGTTAAAGAATAAATCTTTAACTATTACACTTGTGCCATTTGCACGGGAAGTTTCTTCGAGTTTAATAATTTTACCACCTTCTATTGTAATTTTGTGTGCAAGTAAGGAATTTTTTTCTTTTGATATTATTTGAAGTTTTGAGACTTCGGCAATACTTGAGAGGGCTTCTCCTCTGAACCCGAGAGATAAGAGATGATCAATGTCTTCAAAATTATTTATTTTACTTGTAGTGTGATTTTTAGTGCATAGAAGAAGATCGTCCTTATCCATTCCATTTCCATTGTCAGCCACTTCGATATATTCCTTTCCACCTTCAGTAATAAAAATAGAAATCTGACTTGAGTTTGCATCAAGAGAGTTATCTATAAGTTCCCTTACAACAGAAGAGGGTCTATCAATAACTTCACCAGCAGCAATTTTAACAACTGTAGAATAGTTAAGTTCCTTTATTTTGCCCACAGGAGATTTTTCTCCTTCCTTACAAGAGAGTAAGATACAAGTATAATACCTGCTATTATCATAGGCAGTGATAGAAGCATACCCATTGTGAGCCAGCCTCCATATAGATAGCCTAGTTGTTTATCGGGTTCTCTGAAAAACTCTACTATTAGTCTTGATAAACCATAGCCGATAAGAAATATAGCTGAATAAAATCCTCTTTCTTTTCTACCTATTTTCATAAATATAAGCATTACAGCGAATAGCAAAAAGCCTTCAAGTAGCATTTCATAAAGTTGAGAGGGATGTCTTGGTAAATTGACAAGTTTTTGACCTGGTAGGACTTCGAGCCCTATTTTATTAACAAATTCTTTTACCCACGGTTCACTGAGATGAAAATAATTTTCCTGTGGCATTTTGGGAAAGATCATACCCCAGGGAAGAGTGGTAGGACGACCCCATAATTCCTGATTTACAAAATTGCCCCATCTTCCAAACCCGAGAGCCACAGGCACTGGAATGGCAAAGAGATCCATAAGATCAAAAAAGTTTATCTTTTTTTGAACACAATAGATTATTTCGGCTATAACAACACCTAAAAATCCACCATGAAAGGCCATTCCCCCTTCCCACACGGCAAATATTTTCAGTGGATTGGAAAGATAGTAGGGAAGGTTATAGAAAAGAACATAACCAAGCCTTCCTCCAATTATAACACCAAGAAAGGCATAAAAAAGTACATCTGAAAGCATAAGTTCAGTAATCTTTATATATTGTTTCTTTATCAAAAATCTTATAAAATAGTAGACAAACAAAAACCCGATAATATACATAAGGCTATACCATCTTATGCCTATAGGACCAAAAAAATGAATTATTTCTGGATTTATATCTGGATGGACTAAATATGCAAACATCTTTCTCTCCTCATTCAAATAATTTAATGTTATTATTAGAGATAAATAAGTATGAGTTATAATTTTTTATGTAGTTTGTTCTAATAAGATTGAGTTTGTTGGCTTTTGGATCAAATATAGTATAGACGATTTCATTGGTCTTGTTTAAACCTATAATCAGATAGTCCCAGAATTCATCATTATTGAATTCTATTTTTTCAATCTTCCAGAGATAGTTAAATGGCAAACTTATTCTTTCCGAGTTTGTTAATTCAACATTATTTGTGATAATCATATTTGAAACTATGTTTGTTTCCACTATAGTTTTTTTGACTATATCAAAAATTATAATGAATGGAGTTGTGGCAAAAAATATTTCTTTTATTTGCATTCCTTTTATACTTGTTGTATTTTTTGATGGTATGGCAGTGACTAAAAGAAAAGAATTTGTTTCATTTTTAAAGTAAAAATCTTCATAGAAACAATAAAATTTATTTTGTAGTGAGATAACATTTGTTATATAGTTTCTGAAACGATTGATGATAGGTCTTGAGACAATTGAAGGCATATCATAAAAATATTCTATGTTTTTATTTTGATTATAAATAGCTGGCAAATCAAAGAGTATTTTGAAAGTTTCTTTATTGTTTTCTGTTTTATTTTCTTTGTAAATATTTTTAAATATTGTGGTTGCTTCTTCTCCATATCTTTTTTCAAATAATTTTTTATCAATATTTATTGCTTTATTTAAATAGGTATTAGCTTCGTTTGTATTATTATTCCATAAAGATAATTTTGCGACAAGATAGTTAAAGCCCATACTGTCAATAGTTAAAACAGAGGGTTTAGATAGTTTTATAAGTTTGAGAGATGTTTCAATGTCATTTTTATAAATATAATTAAGAGCAAGGTAGTAGTATAATTCATCGTTTCTTATTTTTTGTTTTTCAAGCTGAGCAAAGACATTTGTGAGAATATTAAAAGAGCTATCAAAATCTCCCTTTTTATAACTTGAAATTCCTTTACGTTGATTAATGAAAGTAGCTTCCTCTTCGTTTAAATTGGTGAGGGTACTATAAATTGAGATTGCTTTATCAAGTTTGTTTTTTCTATATAATGAAAGATGGTCAAATTCATTTGAAAGTGCTTCAAGATAGAGTTTATTGATATTTGTTGAGGCCTTATTTGAAATAAATTGTAATAAGTTATTGTAATAGATATTATTGTATTCTCTGTATGAAATTGTAGTAGATGGAATTACAGCCTTTTCTTCCTTTTGTTTTTCTTCTTTAACTGTGCTTTCTTTTTTTGTACAACTCAGGACTAAAATAGTTAAAAAAATCAACTTTTTTGTCTTGGTCAAAAATTTCTCCTTTTAAAAAATATTAAATTAACCGCCATAAATAATTTTAATTCATATAAGCCAAAATGTCCAGTTTCTTTATTTAAAACAATTTTTTTAATTTATTTTATTTTTTACTTGACTTCCTGAAAAAGGACTATATAATATATATTGTATTAATAACTTTTAAAAAAACTTTTAAAAAGTTTGCTTTATGGGTTATTGTTAACCCAAAATTTTTATGTAGGAGATTTTTATGGGTAAAGTGAAGTTTTATTTACTTACTCTTTTAGCTTTGCTTCTCGTTATTGGGTGTTCATCTTCTGAGAAAAAAGCAAGTGTGAAAGAGGAATTTGATAGTCAGACTATTGCTAATGAAGGGCTAAAGTTTTTTGCTGAAAAGAGGGGTATCTATATAGGCACCTCAATAACGGAGGGGCAACTTAATGATGAAAGATTTATTGAGATTGTGAAAAAGAATTGTAACTATATAACTCCAGAAAATGAATTTAAATGGGAAAATATTCATCCTTCAAGAAAGGTGTATAATTTCAAGAAAACTGATAAACTTGTTGCCTTTGCTAAGGAAAACAATATGAGAATAAGAGGGCATACACTCATATGGCATTTGCAGAATCCTTACTGGATTGCAAAACCGGGGACTACTCCAGAAGAATTGAAAGAAACTATGAAGGTTCATATTTCAAATGTAATGACTTATTATAAAGGTCAGGTTGTGGACTGGGATGTTGTAAATGAAGCAATTGCAGATAATGGAGAGTTGAGAGAAAGTATATGGCAACTTATAATTGGAGATGAATATATTGAGCATGCTTTTAGATGTGCTAATGAGGCAGATCCTTCGGCTAAGCTCTATATTAACGATTACAATATTGAAGATATAAATCCAAAATCAAATAAACTTTATGAGGTGGTAAAGGGGCTTATTGCTAAGAAGGTTCCTATCCATGGAGTTGGTTTTCAATTTCATCTTGATGGAAGGTGGGAGCCTGATTATGCTTCTATAAGAGCCAACTTTGAAAGATTTAAGAAACTTGGGCTTGATATTCAGATAACTGAGCTTGATGTGAGAATCCCAAAAAATTATACTGAGGAAGATTTGAGAAGACAGGCAAGGATATACGGTGAGTTAATGAAGATTTTTCTCGAAGTTAAAGGCAGTGCCTTTATAATGTGGGGATTGTCAGATAGATATAGCTGGGTGCCTTCTTATTTTTCGGGTTTTGGAAATGCATTAATATTTGATGAACAATATAATCCAAAACCTGCTTACAATAGATTAAAAGAAGTTTTAGTTAAATCTAAATAAAAGAGGTTATTATGAATTTGATAGCAGATGCTTTGACAGTTTTTGGAAGTAGATTCGGTATAGGGATTAATCCAGCCCATAAAGAATGTTATCTCATTAAATCAAATGATATAAAAACTTTTCCTTTTGAAATTGAAGCTGGAATTGAGATTGAAGGCAGAAAAATATATCTTCCACTTTGTAAGGATAAAGAATATTTTTTCTTTCATGATCAAAAGATTACCCCGACGACGATGAGATTAACAGGGATAGATCCTGATAGTGGATTACATTTTAAACTTACTTTCAGAATTCCTTTCAAGCCAAAAGATGTATTTTTTTCAACTATCCCGGTTGTTTATCTTGAAGCTGAGGTGGAAAGACTTTCAAATACTTTCAGATGGTTCCCAGTCAAAATTAAGGATGTTGATTTCAAGATTTTTCTTAAAATAAAGTCAAAAGACTTTGTTGTTGAATATAATGAAAGTAAAAAGGCACTTGATGTTCATTATAATCACACAATCAGAAGACCTCCAGAAACAAAAGAAGGACTACTTGCACAAAACACTACACCAATTATTGAAGAAAGAAAGACGAAAAATACTATTGCTATAATCGAAGGAAATTATGAAAAAGATGGATTTTATGAAAATATCACCACCAATGATAATAAAAAGATAGTTTTAGTCTGGGCTGATTTTGAGAGACCGACTCTTCTTGTCAAAGATAAATTAAGAGAATTCAAGTATACTGAATTCTTTAAAAATCTTGAAGAGGTTGTAAGTTGGGGAAAAAATAATTACAAAAAAGTTGTCGAAAATTCAATCAATGTTGATAATATATTCTTATCTCATAATCTTGGTTCTTCTTTAAATAATCTTGTATCTATGACTTTACATTCTTGGCTTTATGACACATGGTATGTGAGATTGGAGAATAAAGATTGGTATTCTGTGTGGGAAGGTTCATGCTTTTTCCATTCGACTGTAGATGTTGAGTATACTCAATCACCCTTTTATTTGTCAGTATGGCCAGAGTTGCTTGAAATGGAGCTTGATGAATGGCCTGATTTTGGTAAACCAGGAGAAAGTGTCATTGGTGATAGAGGAAAGGGGACTTTATTTTTGTCTCATGATATGGGCGTCCTTGCAAATGCTGATAGACAGTACTATCCACATGAAATGGAAGTAGAGGAAAATGCA
The DNA here is from genome assembly GCA_037479045.1 of Brevinematales bacterium. Lineage (GTDB taxonomy): Bacteria > Spirochaetota > Brevinematia > Brevinematales > JAOACQ01 > JAOACQ01. The sequence continues at coordinate 187,224 of JBBFLL010000001.1, forward strand.
AATTATATACTTATGGCCTATTCTCATTGGAGAAGAACAGGTAAAGACAATATCATAAAGAAACACAAAGATTTTATTAAAAAACTTATGGATTTTATACTTGCTTGTGATACGAGTGGAAATGGTATACCAGACCTTTGTTGTGCAAATACGATTGACGATGCTTCACCAGCTATACAGTTTGGTAAAGAACAAATTTATCTTGGTGTTAAAGCAATGGCCGCAATAAAGGCTGGAATACAAATTCTTAATTATCTTGGAGAAAAAGAACTTTCAGGATATAAAAGATTTGCAAAAAATGCACTCTCTACTATAGAAAAGGAAGGGTGGTTAAACGATCATTACATTGTAACTCTTACAAAAACAAAGGATGGGCTTATTGATCCATGGACGAAAGAAAAATTGTCAGGTGAACTTGAAGGATGGGATGCCTATCATATTTATACAGTGAATGGTATTGCACTTCTTGAAATGGTTGGGTTTAATGTTGGTTTGAATAAAGAAAGGATTAAAAAGGATATAATTGAGTCAACTTATAGGACTCTTACAAAATATGGTTGTCGACACAGTACATATATTGCAAAAACTATATCTCATGATGTTAAGGTGGGACTTGCAAGCACCTCAAATAAGGTAGGGTGGATTTCAATGAATATGTTAAGAGATATTGTTGCTTCTTATTATGGAATTGATCTTTCTCATCTTACTGAAAATTACTGGGATTGGCAATTGACGACAAATTCTCAAGATATTTATCTGTTTTTTGAGACTTTTTATGGCAATAATTTGAATCTTTATCCGAGAGGGCTTGCTATTTTTGGTTACTTTGAGGCTCTGGCTGGTTTTGTATATGATAAGGTCGGAGGTAAGAAAAGGTTTAATCCGATAAAGAAAGATGTTGATATTCCAATCTTTACATATGCAGATTGGGAAAAGGGTGAGGTCTTAAAGATAAGAAAATAAAAAGAGGGGGTTTTCTACCCCCTCTTTTTTATTTTAACTCAAAAGAGCTAATAAGTCTTTTACTTTGTCAGTTTTTTCCCAGCTGAATTCATCTCTTCCAAAGTGTCCATATGAAGCAGTTTTCTTATAAATTGGTTTCTTGAGATCGAGAGTTTTTATTATTCCGGCTGGTGTAAGATCAAAAACTTTCTTTACTGCTTCTTCAATCCTTGTTTCTGGAACTTTTGAGGTTCCAAATGTATTAACATAAACTGAAATTGGGAATGGAACTCCTATTGCATAGGAAACTTGAATTTCACATATATCACAAACGCCTGAAGCAACAATGTTTTTTGCAATATATCTTGCCATATATGCTGCACTTCTATCAACCTTACTTGGGTCTTTTCCACTGAAAGCTCCACCACCATGATGTCCTGCTCCACCATATGTGTCAACTATTATCTTTCTTCCGGTTAGACCAGTATCACCATGAGGACCGCCAACAGTAAATCTTCCAGTTGGGTTGATAAAATATTTTGTATTCTTATCGAGAAGTCCTGTAGGATCAAGGACTGGCTTTATTATCTTATTTATTATTGTATCTTTTATCTCTTCGTATGAAACATCTTCATCATGTTGATGAGATAAAACAACTGTGTCTATGCGGACAGGTTTTCTGTTTTCATATTCTATTGTAACCTGACTTTTTGAATCGGGTCTTAACCATTTAATTTGTTTTTCTTTTCTTAATTTTGATGCGTATTTGAGTAGATTGTGTGCAAATATTATAGGAGCTGGCATATATTCTTTTGTTTCATTTGTTGCATAACCAAACATCATTCCCTGATCGCCTGCTCCCTGCTGTCCTTTAAACTCTTCAAGCCCATGACCTAAAACTCCCTGTGCGATATCTGGGGATTGTTTCTGGATTACATTTATTACAGCCATAGAATTACAATCAAGTCCATAAAGTGGATTATCATAACCAATTTCTCTTACAGTTTCCCTTACTATATCCTGAACATTGAAATTTGCCTTTGTAGTGATTTCTCCGCCAACAAGAACCATTCCTGTTGTTGTAAATGTTTCACAGGCTACTCTTGAGTCTGGGTCTTGAGATAATGCGGCATCCAATATAGCATCAGACACCTGATCTGCAAGTTTATCAGGATGACCTTCGCTTACGGATTCGGAAGTAAATAAATATTTTCTTGTATCCATAAAATACCTCTTCTTTACAAAAGTCAGATAATTATTTTAATTTAAAAGAATTAAAATGTCAAAAATAATTTAATATTTAAATTTTTTCATAATTTTTGAATATAAAATTTATATTAAGAAAAGATTTTATAAAAAATGTTGTATTAATAAATTCAACACTTCTGGGACTAATGTTGAAATATCTTCTTTGTTTTTAATCTTTTTTCTTATAATCGATGAAGATAAATTTGTTTCTTCAAAAGGAAATGTTTGTAGAAATTTAAAGTGGGATAAAATTTCTTTTTCATTAAAGCCGGGCCTTTTTGCGACCACAAAGTTGGCAAGTTTTATTAATTCTTCATAATTTTTCCAGCTTTCAAGAATTTTTGCCTCATCCATTCCAATTATTACAAAAATTTCACTATTTTCATAAATGGTTTTAAGATATTTTACTGTGTCTATTGTATAGGAAACTGTTTCTTTTTTTATCTCATAATCTGATAGTATAATTTTTGGGTTATGATTTTTATTAAAATTTTTTTCATAAAAATTTTTAAAAGTTTGCCATTTTTCTTTATCCCATAAAGGATTATAAAATTTATCAAGTTCCTCTGGAGAAAAATAGTATAGAGAAACGCCAGTCATAAAATATCTCATTTCAGGTGAAAAGCTATCATCTATATTTTTATGTGGTGGAATGTATACTGGCATTACAATAAGTTTTGAAAAATCAAAATAATTAAGTGCTTTATGGATTATCTTTATATGTGCGTTATGTGGTGGATTAAAACAACCACCAAAAAGCCCTATTTTTTCTTTCATTCTCTTATGTGTCCATCTCCATAAATGATCCATTTTTCGGTAGTAAGTCCCTCAAGCCCCATTGGACCACGAACATGGAGTTTTTGGGTGGAAATACCCATTTCTGCTCCAAGACCGAATTCCCCACCATCTGTAAATCTTGTTGAGGCATTGGCATATACTGCGGCACTATCTACTCTTTCAAGAAAATACTGCACGTTATGATAGCTTTCACTTATTATAGAATCTGAATGGTGAGAACCATATTTATTTATATGATTAACAGCTTCTTCAACATTTTCAACTATTTTTGCGTTAAGTTTATAATCAAGATATTCCTTATAAAAATCTTCTTCTTTTACTTCTTCAAGTTCAGGGAATATATTTCTTATATTTTTGTCAGCAACCACAGTTACATAGTTATCTAAAAGTTTTTTAATTAATTCCTTAACGTAGGGATATTCTTTATGGATTAAAAGTGTTTCCATCGCATTGCAAACTGAAGGTTTCTGACATTTTGCATTTATTACTATATTTTCTGCTTTTGTTTTATCTGCACTTGCATCAATAAACACATGGCATACACCCTTGTCATGTTTAATTACTGGTATAGTTGATTTTTCGGTCACAGATTTTATTAAACTTTCTCCACCTCTCGGTATAACAAGATCTATATATTCATTCATCTTAAGTAATTCATCAACAACCTGATATTCAAGGTTTTCGATAAGAATAACAGCATCTTCTGGAAAATTCATTTTCTTAAGGCCATCTTTTATAACATTTGCTATTGCTTTGTTTGAATTTATTGCTTCTTTTCCTCCTCTTAGAATTACTGTGTTGCCAGATTTGAGGCAGAGAGCCGCTGAATCACTCGTTACATTCGGACGGGATTCATAAATCATTGCAATCACACCTATAGGCACTCTTATTTTTTCTATTTTTAAACCGTTTGGCCTTTTTGTAATAAGATTCCCACTTCCGACAGGGTCTGGTAAAGCAACAATATCAAGAATTGCATTTTTTAATGACTTAATTTTTTTTTCGTCAAGAATGAGTCTATCAATGAAAGCCTTCTGTTTACCAGCATTTTTTGCGAACTCAATATCTTTTTTGTTTTCTTGTATAATATAGTTACTATTTTTTTCTATATTTTCTGCTATAAATTCAAGTAAAGCATTCTTTTCTTTTGTTCCTTTTGAAGCTATTTCTAAAGAAACTGCTTTTGCTCTTTTTGCTATTTCAAGAGCATAGTTGTAAAATTCGTTCATTAAAATTCTCCTATCCAAAGTTATAGTGTTTTTTAATATCTTTTATTATTTCCCATTCGCACGATAAACCCTCAGGAAAAACAACAAAATCTCCCTTACCAAATCTCACTTCCTTGCTATCAAATCTTACAATTGCTTCTCCTTCTAAAATATAGCAACTTTCTTTTTCATCATAATACCAGTTGAATTTACTTTTTTCTTTTTGCCATATTGGCCAGTTTTTGATGTTTAATTTTTCAATCTCTGCATCTGATAATTTTTTTATTTCAATCATATCAACATCCTCTATTAAATTATATAAAAAGAATCTTTTTTTTGCAAAAAATTATTCACACTTTGAGAATGAATTATACACGGACAATATGTTCAATAAGAATCTTTATTCCTATGGCAAGAAGAATAATTCCACCAACAAATTCGGATTTTTTTTCAAGAAATTGGCCGATTTTTTTACCAGCGTAAAAACCAACAAGTGAAAAAATAAATGTAATTATACCAATATATAGTGCAGGTAAATAAATTTTTATATCGAGAAGGGAGATACTAAAGCCAACGGCAAAAGCATCAATACTTGTGGCTATAGCTAACAAAAACATTTTTGGTGTAGGATGTTCACAACTTTTCTCTTTGTTTTTTGAAAAACTTTCTATAATCATTTTGCCACCAATGTATGAAAGTAGAAGAAAAGCAACCCAGTGGTCAAAATTTTCAAGATAGGTTTTAAAATTTGCTCCAAGAAACCAGCCTAAGATTGGCATTATAGCCTGAAATGTTCCAAACCATATTGCCATTCTGAAAGCCTGAAGATTGAAATTCTTTTTTGTAGCACAACCAGTTGCTACTGAAACAGAAAAGGCATCCATAGATAAACCGAAAGCTATACCTGATAGTGTTAAAAAATCCATCTCAAAGCCTCAATTAATTTTTGTGTTATTAAAATACACCCCCAGACCTTGGTGAAAGAAAATATAAATAATGCTGAATCCTTACAATAACAATCTTTGCATCATCGCAAGCCTTCTTAGTAATCAAAACAACCTCAAAAAAATGACTCTTCCCAAAATTATAGTAAAATTGATAATTTTGCCTTCAAAATAAAAAATCTCTTGGGAGTATATTTAACCAAGCACGATTTATGAAATAAGAAATAGTTTACTTACATCTTTTCTATAATGAACATATCTTCGTCTGCTTTTACTGGACTTCCGTTTGTCTTTAAGATTTTTACTATTTTACCTTTTACTTCAGCCTTTATCTCATTCATCACCTTCATAGCCTCAACAATACAAAGTGTCGTGTCTGGCATAACAACATCACCAAGTTTTACAAAAGGAGGAGATGTTGGCGATGGTGCTTCATAGAATGTCCCAACAAGTGGAGATTTTACTTTATAATATTTAGTTTCATCATATTCTTCTACTTTTGCATTTTGAGTTTCAGGCATTGCTTGAGGTTTTGCTTCAATTGTAGCAGTTTGCTGAGATACTATTGGCTGAGGTTGAACACTTACTTGGGTGGTAGTAACTGTATGAGCCAAGTGAGTATTGCATTCGCATTCGACATATCTAGTTATCCTTAAGTATGTTTCATTATCTTCAATTTCAATTTCATCAATTCTTGTTTTATCAAACATTTCTCTTATTTCAGAAAGCAATTTTTCATCAAATCCAAATATTTCTTTTGACATAAAAACTCCTTAATATTTCAAACATCAAGTATAGATTTTAATCTTTTTATTGCTTCCTGAAGTCTTGACAAAGGTTGAGTATATGATAGTCTTACGTATCCGTCCATACCAAATGCACTTCCAGGAACCATTGCTATATTTGCTTTTTCGAGAATTATTTCACAGAATTCCTGAGAATTATTAGGGACTTTTCCAGCAATTTCCTTACCTAGATAATACTGGATATTTGGAAACAAATAAAAAGCCCCCTCAGGTTTGAGGCATCTTATACCATGTATTGAATTTAAAGCGTCTACCATATAATCTCTTCTTTCTTTATATTCAGCAACCATTTTTTTGACAAAATAATCACAACTTTTTAAGGCTTCTATACATGCAAATTGGGCTATATTGTTTGGGTTTGAGGTTGAATGACTCTGGATTTCGTCTAATTTTTTTATTATTTCTTCACTGGCAACAACATAACCAACTCTCCATCCCGGAATTGAGTATGACTTTGAAAAACCATTTATCAATATTACATTTTCTGAGAATTTGCTATTCAGTGCTGCAATTGAGGTATGTTTCCCTTCATAGTTAAAATATTCATAAATTTCGTCTGAAATGATAAATAAATTCTTTCTTTCGGCAAGATTAAGTATAGATTTTAATTCTTCTGGGGAAAATGAAACTCCCGTTGGATTGGAAGGATAATTAAGTATTATTCCCTTTACTCTTGAGCTTATTTGGTTTTCAAGATTTTCAACATCTATTTGAAAGCCTTCTTCTTCTGAGGTTATTATGATTTTTGGGATACCTCCAGCAAGTTTAATCTGTTCTATATAACTTACCCAGTATGGAGCAAAAACTATAACTTCATCTCCCTCATCAACTAAAGCCTGCATTGTAAGATATAATCCATATTTTGCTCCAGTAGTTATAAGTATATTTTTTTCAGTTACTGTAATGTCATTATCTTTTTTTAATTTTTCTACTATAAGGGATTTTAATGTTTTCATTCCAGAATTTTCTGTGTAATGCGCATTACCGTCTCTTATGGCATTTATTGAAGCATCTTTCATTTCTTCTGGAGGGTTCCAATCAGGTTCTCCAGCTGCTAAAGATATTACATCAATACCTGAAGCCTTTAATTCTTTAGATTTTTGACTGATTGCAAGTGTTGCTGATGGTTCAAGTTTTTTTACCCTTTTTGCAAAATCCAGCATTTTTGAACTCCATTATTTAAATTTTAAAGCAAATTATTTTATATTCACATAATTTTTATGTCAAAAAAAATGATGGAAAATTTGCTTTTATCTTAAATTTTTTTCATAATATTACTATGAAAAAGGTTGTTTTAATAACGGGAGCTTCAAAAGGGCTTGGTTTTGTTCTTGTAGAAAAATTTTTATTAAAGGATTACATCGTTATTGCTACTTATAGAAAAGATAAGGAGTTCCTTGAAAAAATTAAACATCAAAACTTAAGTCTGTTTCAAATGGATGTTGGTGATGAATTATCTGTGAAAAAATGTTTTGAAGATATAATTAAATCTTATAAATCTATAGATGTTTTGATAAATAATGCGGCGGTTTATCTTGAAGGTAAAAAACCTACTCCACCAATTACAGAGATAGACATAGAAAAAGCAATGATAACTTACAACGTTAATTCACTTGGACCATTAAGAGTTTTAAAATATTTTTCTCCCCTCATAATGAAAGGGAAAGATAAACTTATAGTAAATATTTCTTCAGAGGCTGGAAGTATAGCCGATTGCTGGAGAGATAGGGAGTTTGGATACTGTATGTCTAAAGCGGCACTTAATATGCTTACAAAAATTTTGTCTAATTATGGCAAAAAAGATGGTGTTAAAGTTTACAGTGTTCACCCCGGCTGGATGAGAACAGATATGGGTGGAAGTGATGCCGATATTTCTCCAGAAGAAGCAGCCGAAGGAATAGTTAACTTTGTCTTATCGGAACATTCTTCTCATGAGTTTTATGATTACAAAGGCAACCCGATGAAATGGTAGCTTAAGATAATTTTCACATTGATTCATAAATCAATTTGAGAAGTAATGTATCACCTTCAATATTTGGACTTTCGCATACCAGAACACCACAAACATTATAGTCCTTAAGACATTTTAAAAATTCTCTTATCTTGAAATCACTTTTTCTTATATTGAGATGGCTTATTTCACCCTTGTCTGAATATTTTATTCCAGAGACGTGGATATGCATATCTTCTAAAGCTTCATCTCCGAGTTCGGCTTTAATTTCTTCAAAAACTTCTGCAAATTCTTCGTAGGTGTTATGTTTACCGTATCTTGCATGTAGGTGAGCGAAGTCTATGCAAGGCATAATATTACCACCGATTTCTTTTGTGAGTTTTAAAACTTCGGACAAAGAGCCAAATTGAGTCTTTTTACCCATAAGCTCTGGTCTTATAAAGACTTTCAAGGCTTCTTTTTTTGCTATATCTGCTATTTCTTTCAGTCTTTCTTTTACAATTGGATATACCTCTACTGGTTTATTACCCATATAATATGCAGCGTGAAAAACAACACTATAACCATTCATTGCATCAAGCATCCTTGCTGTGTTTAAGATATAATTGTAGCTTGCAATTACTTTATCTTTTTCTTTGGAGTATAAATTTATATAGTATGGTGCATGTGCTGTGAGGGTCAGTCCGAGTTCTTTTGCTATCTTACCATATTCTTTTGCCTTGTTGTAGTCAAGATGAACACCTCTTACGTATTCTATTTCCATTCCATCAAGTCCCATTTCTTTTATTCTTTTAAGTCCATTTTCTATGGATTTTTTCCCTTTTGTAGAATAGGGAATCCCGGGTGTGAGAAAATTTAATTTATCCATTTTTTTCTCCGTTTTTGATTTTGTTGATAAGTTCTATAAAAAACGATTTATCGGGGTAAAATTTTTCCATTGACAACAAAATTTCCGATGAGGAGAAAAATTTAAAATTTTTTATTGTGGTTTCATTTTCTGGAATTTTTATTTTTGAGAGTTCTTTTTCTTCTGCTTGACAGATAAAACCAATCTTAACAACATGTCTATTTTTTTCTTTGTTTATGTATTCATCAACAAAAGATAAATCACTGACTTTTAAATTTGTGATGGATAGTTCTTCTTTTAACTCTCTTATAAGGCATTGTTCAAATTTTTCCATTGGTTCAAGGTGTCCACCGGGGAGCACCCAGTATCTATTTGAATTTTTTTCATGTTCTATGAGTAAGAGTTTGTTGTCTTTATTAAACAATATGGCTTCAAGTCTTATTTCTATTTCCATTTTGTCCTCATTTTTTAAGTAAAATAAACTGATAAAGTATAGATAAAAAATTTCTTTTAGTCAAAATAATTTGTTTTAAAAGTGAATTTGAAAAATTTATATACTATAAGTATTTACTTTTTTTGATTTTTTCCTTAAAATATAATGTCAATTATATGGAGGAACAATAAATGCAACTTAAGTTGCTTCACAGAATATCTGATTATGAATGGTTGCTGCCAAAACATGATAAAATGAATGTTGATGTTTACATTGTAGGCAGTAAGAAAATCATTGAAGAGATGGATGATAATGTTTATAATCAGGTTAAGAATGTAGCATCTTTGCCGGGAATTGTTGATAAGGTAGGGCTACTTCCAGATGCTCATTCTGGATATGGTTTTCCAATAGGTTGTGTTGCCGCTTTTGATAAAGAAGATGGTATTGTCTCTATAGGTGGAGTTGGATTTGATATAAATTGTGGAGTAAGGCTTATTACCACAAATCTTATCTATCAGGATATAGAAAAAAAGGTTGATTCAATTATAAGAGCCTTCTATAAAAAGATTCCTGCTGGAGTAGGGGCAAATGGAAAAATAAATCTTACAAAAAAAGAGCTTAAAGATGTTATAGAAAGAGGAGCTGAGTGGGTTATTAAAGAAAGGGGAATGGGAAGAATTGAAGAGCTTGATTATATAGAAGAAGGTGGATGTGTTGAAGGTGCAGATTTTTCTGCTCTTACAGAAGAAGCTCTCGCAAGAGAGAAAAATCAACTTGGGACACTCGGTTCTGGAAATCACTATCTTGAATTACAAGTGGTAGAAGAGGTTTTTGATATTGAAAGAGCAAGAGTTTTTGGGCTATTTAAAAATCAAGTAGTGGCAACTTTGCATTGTGGTTCAAGAGGTCTTGGACATCAGACAGGGGTTGACTTTATGAATATTTTTGCCAATGCTGCTCATAAATATAAAATTTCAATAAAAGACAAAGAACTTATATATGTCCCTGCAAAATCTCCCGAAGGGAGAAGATATTTTGCTGCTGTTCAAGCGGCATCAAATTTTGCTTTTGCTAATAGACAGGTGATTTCCTATCTTGTGAGTGAGGTTTTAAATGATGTAATTAAAGATGTTGATACTAACACAATGTATGACATAGGGCATAATACCTTAAAACTTGAGACACATAAGGTGGGCAATGCAAAGTTACCACTACTTGTTCATAGAAAGGGTAGCACAAGAAATTTCGCTGGTAAGTCTCAGGTTGTACCAAAGCCTTATCAATTTACTGGTCAACCTGTTATAGTGGGTGGTTCTATGGGGACAGCAAGCTATGTTTTATGTGGAAAAGAAGAATCAATGGAGAAAACTTTTGGGACAACCATTCATGGAGCAGGTAGAACAATGTCAAGACATAAAGCAAGAGAAAGTTTGAGTTATGAAGAACTTGAGAGAGATTTGCTTAAAAGGGGAGTTTATCTTAAATCCAAGAGTAGAGAAGGTGCTTTAGAAGAAGCTCCAATAGCTTATAAAGATATTGAAGAGGTTGTAAATACAGTTATAAAAAGCAATCTTTCTCAGAGAGTTGCAAGGTTAAGACCTCTTGGGGTTTTGAAAGGTTGATTTTTCACTTCTTATGGGGGCATTCTTTAAATATTTAATAAAGAAATGTTTTAAAAATTATAAGGAATTTTTGATGAGAAAAATTATAATATTACTTTTATTAACATCCTATATCTTTGCAAATGAAGAATTCAGACTTGCCTTTGAAAAAAATAACCCTGTGATTATATCAAATTATTTAAAAACCTATAATCTTGATATAAAAAACGTTAAACACAAATTTTATTTTTTATATTATCAAAATACCAATAGATTTTTTGTTCATGAGCTTATTTCACCTTCTCCTAAGGGGATTATTTTCTTTTTTCATGGCTACTTAAGTCATTCTGGGTTATTCTGGGATTTTTACAAGTATATGCTTGAAAAAAATTATTCAATCATTACGGTGGATTTGCCGGGGCATGGGCTTTCAGATGGTGAGAGAACTGCTATAGATGATTTTTCGACTTATGCAGAGGTAGTTTATGAAACTTATCTGAAGATGCAAAAAGAAGGGATAGGTTTGCCAATATATTTTGTAGGACATAGCACTGGTTGCTCGGCAATTTATGAATTTATGTATAACTATAGAGTTTTTCCAGAAAAGGTTGTGTTTGTCGCCCCCCTTGTAAGAATTATTTTCTGGGAGATGGCTTCTTTTGGCTATAATCTTTTTGGCAATAATATTAAAACTTTGCCAAGATTGAGGAGAAATACTTCTCAGGATAGGAATTATATTGACTTTTTGTTTAATAAAGATCCAATCAAATACGATTTTGCTGATGTAAGCTGGTTTAGAGCAACTCTTGTGTGGAATGAAAGAATAGTTAACTACAACACAATTTCAAATGTGAATCTTTTGATAGTTCAGGGTGATAAAGATGAGGTTGTTGAGTGGAAATATAATATCGGCTTTCTTACCAATAAATTCTACAACTCAAAAGTTTATTTGATCAAAGAAGGCAGGCATGATCTTCTTGCTGAAAAAGAAGATATAAAATTTGAGGCTTTTAAAGAGATTGAAAATTTTCTTAAGAATTCCTATTAGATTAATAAATTTTCTATTGACAGAAATTTTGTATTGTTATAAAATACTTATGCACTGTAGTGCATAAGTTGATTTTTGAGGAGGATTGGTTTATGAAATGGAGATTAATTTTTTTGTTTTGCTTTGTTGTTTCGTTATTTGGTCTTGATAAGAAGGAAATTGTCTTAACAGAGCCTTCTTTTACAAATTTTCAGGCAAAGAATATTCCATTATCTATGGAACTTAATTTCTGGAATATGGATAGTTATCAGGGCAAAACCTATTTGAAATATGACAATTCGGCTGATGTTATAGAGTTTTTTGCAGACTTGAGTAATATAAAGCAGAAAAATCCATCGGGATGGGTTTTAGGATACCCTGAAGTTTTTTATGGTTTTAAGCCTTGGGTTTCAAATGGTGTATCTGTTGATAAGTGGAGGTTACCAGTCCAGATTAAAGACTTACCCAATGTAGTTTTCAAGTTTGGTTATGAAATATGGTATAAAGACAATCTTCCAATCAACCTTGCAATGGAGACCTGGATAACGAAGGAGAAATATCCTTCTTCTGTTAAGGAGGGGGAAGTTGAGATAATGGTATGGCTTTATTATAATGTTCTTGGACCAGCTGGTTTTAAAGTAGGAGAGGTTGAAATACCCATTAAGATAGATGGGAAAGAGAAAAAAATGAGCTGGGAAGTATGGTATGCCAAGATGAGTTGGGATTATATTGCTTTCAGACCAGTTATTCCATTCGATAAGGCTATCGTAGAGGTTTCTATAAAGCCTTTTGTCTTAAAAACAAGAGAAATTTTATCAAATTATTCTGAGAGAGTTAAAGTAGCAGATTTTGATAAAATGTATTTTGAGGTTTGGGAAGTAGGCACAGAATTTGGCAGCCCAACCACTACAAATGCTAACTTTGGTTTTAAGTTTTACGGTTTCGATGTGAAGAGGTAGAGTTAAAAATCTATACCTATAAACCAGAAGCTATTCCACTTTTTGCTATCAGGGAAGCCTGTGCCATCGTATGGGGCAGCAAGGTCGTAGAAGAGTTTTATATTTTCAGTGAGTATAAGTCGTAATCCTATTCCGAAGCTGTTTTTTAAATCTTTGAAGTGGAAAATTCCATCTTTGATTTCGTAAGCGGTAAATTCACTACCCCAGTTGAAAGCACTTCCACAATCATAAAAGATGCTTCCCCAGATGGTCGGCATTCTCAAAGGAAATGGAAAGCCAATTTGCCAGTATGTGAGAAGAGGAAATCTGAATTCAAAGTTTATTAAAAAAATTGTATTACCATTAAAAGAAAATAAATCATAACCACGAAGAGAATTAAATCCACCAAGATAGAAGCTATAGCTTGATTCATCTCTTCCAAGAATTTTACCTGTTGTGATTCTTGTTGCTATACTATAACCAGGAAACAAAAGAAAATAATTCCTCAAGTCAGCAAGAAGTTTTGTATAAGATAAACCATTGCCAGTAAAATCTATAGCCTGTTCGATTGAAAGAAGCATTCTTGTGCCATCTACAGGTCCTGTATAATCAGAAAGAGTTGTATCAAGAATGTAGTCCAGTGTTATTGTATTTTTCATTTTTGAGTCAATATCATAAGAATATGTTTTATTTTCTGGATTATAGCTTATATTTTTTATGTAGTCGAAATTTCTTACACCGATTGAGAGATCTACTCTATTGAAGGTATTAAATGGATAAGAATAAAGTCCATATACTCCATAAGTTTTAAAATATGCCTTTTCTATTTCAAAGAAATTTCTGAAAGTGTAAAACTCATAGAAATAGTTGCTATAATGAAAAATTCTGAAACCAATATTATGCCTGTATTTCAAATAGCTGTAAGTAAAGTCAATATTTATGTTGTTGACATAGTTATTCTGGAAGAATAGTCCACTGTCAAGCCATAGTGAATATCTATGATTTCCAAGCACATCACTTAACGATGTAATTCCAACAGCACCAAGACCAAGCATGCTGTTTAAAGCTATCCCACCAACAAGGTAATCCATAGAGACATCTATAGTGTAGTCTTTTATTTTGAAATCTTCTATCTCATAAGTTATTTCTTTTTCTGGTGAAGTATAATTTTCAAATTTAAAATTATTTTCTATGTTTGTTAAAGATGGTTGATATTCATAAACTTCAAGTTTACCTTTTTTGTGTGCTGCAAATAGGATTTTGTTATCCAATGAGATTGAAGGGGTTTCTATTTTTCCTATAGGGGTTAATTCTTTATACAATTTTTCATTTTTGAGATCAAAAATGAAAATAGATGGGAATGCTTCTTTTGAAATAAAGATTAAATAATTATCCTTTACTGAAGGGTTTCTCAAATCCTTATCTATGCTTAAATATTTGTATACTCTCTTATCTTTTATAGATAAAAAATAGAGATTTATTTTATCCATTCTATCTGAAGTAAAGACTATATTCTCGTCATCTAAAAATCTTGGCTCATTATCTACAAAATCATCACCTGTAAGTCTTATTAGATTCTTTGTTTCTGTTTCGTAGAGATATATATCACTTTGTTGCTTCTCATTAATAGCAGAGAAGACAATTTTTTTACCATCTTTTGATATATCAGGAGATTTTACTATGCTGAAGGGAAGATCTATTTTCTTTGCTTTTCTTTTGTTGAGATCATAAAGATAAAGTTGATTTTTACCATTACTTCTTGTTATAAAAACAACTTCTTTAGTCTGGCTTAATCCTATTCTACTATCTTCATCATAAATAAACTCAAAAAATTCTTCACTTCTATATGTCGAGATTAATTTTTTTGTTTTGTTTTTCTGCCTGTCATAAATTACAAGAGATGGGGTAAATCTATTTTCAGTAACAAGTAAAATATTTGTTCCATCAATATCTACAGGAGAAGTTGCATACCTTTTGTCGCTTTTTAAAATTTTATAACTTTTTAAGTCTATTACTGAAAGATTTATATAGTTTGTATAATATCTTTCTCTTAAAAAATGAAAAAACTCTTCGTTAATCTCTTTTATGTCTTTGTTTGTAAATTTTTTGAGAGATTTTTCAAAATTTCTTGATTCAACTATATCTTTTGTTATTTTTTGTATTATTTCATTGCCATAATTTTTTGAAAGAAAGTAATAAAAAATCTGTCCTTCTTTATAAACATAGAAATACTTATTTGGTGATAGCGAGGATAAATCTGATAACTCCATAAGTGATGGTAGATTGCCGTTGTAGAGGGCTTCTGAAATTGTATTTTCACATTCATTATCAAGCCCTATTGAATTAAATTCCGAGCCACCTTCTATAAACCATAGAGGAACATCAAGATTTCTCATAGAATAGATGTTTGCCTCCCCCTTTCCCCAAAAATAAACCTGAAAAGCATGATTAAGTTCGTGGGCAAAAAGATGGAAAAATTCGTTAATGTTTGGAGAATAATATATAACTACTCTTCCCTTTAAAAATTCTGTAAAGCCTTTGATTTGAGATGATGTCATATCAAGAATATTGTTTTGCAAAAAAGCATTGAAGTCTGGAAATATTAAAACTTTGATTTTCACTGGTGGTTTATAGTCATATGTTGTTGAATGCTTTGTGAAGATTTCTTCGCCTATGAAGGCAATTTTATTAGATAAAAATAAGATTTGTGATGGGATATAAATTTTTAAGTTTTTTGTCTCAATAATTTTCCATTCATAAGGTGTGTAAACTACTTTATTTTTACCAAAAGGGAAAACATTCTGATAGAATAAAAAAATTAATAATAAAATAAATATTCTTTTCATAATCAATCAATTAGTCTCTTTTTAATTCCTTTTATACCAAGATATCCAAAGATAGCAGAAATAATTATAATATATAAAATATCAAAAGTAAAATATTCCCATCTTGAAAACAAAATTGCCCTTGAAAGTCTTATCGAATGGGTTAATGGTAAAATTTCAATAATCGGTCTTAAAAAGTCTGGAAATTGACTCAATGGAAAAACTGTCCCAGAAAAGAAAAACATAGGAGATAAAAAGCCAGTAGTATAAAAACTGAAGTTGTCTATGCTTTTTATAAAAGATGTTACAAAAAGGCTTATACCAGCAAACATAAATCCCGTGAGAAATCCAACTATAGGTATTATAAATACTAGAGGAGTTTTAAATACTCCTATTATTGTAAAAACAGTAAGGACTGCAAAAGAGAAGAAAAAACCCTTTGTGCCAGCCCATAGCATTTCACCAAGAAGGAGATTTTCTACAGAAATGGGTGCAGAGATTATTCCATCGTATGCTTTATCAAATTCAAGTCTTATAAAAGTTCCATAAGAACATTCAAATGCTGCTGTCATCATAGAGGTGGAAACAAGCAGGGCACTACCCAGAAACTGCAAATATGGCACTCCATCAAGCTCTTTGATAAAAGCACCAAGCCCAATTCCAATTCCCCCAAGAAATATGAGTGGCTCAAAGAATGGCTCAAAACCATTGCTGAAAAGATTTTTTGTATAAACCCGCATAAATCTATACCATACACTTGTCAGCCTCTTAAAAATATTCGGAAGATTATAGCACTTATTCATTGAGTTTTCTCCCTGTGAATTTTAAAAATAAATCTTCAAGATTTGATTGTCTTAGTATGAGGTTATTAACTCCAAATGATGTTGAAAATTCTTTTAAGGCGATCAAATCATCTGAGAAGAGTCTTGTTATTTCTCCAAAGTTTTCATACCTGAATTTGTGGTCTTTGTTTTTGTATAGATTTGTAGGTATTTCAAGGACATAATTTTCTATATTTTCAGAGATTAATCTTTTTGGGTCTCCTTCAATTATTTTTTCTCCTAAATTCATTATGGATATTCTATCACAAAGCTGGTATGCTTCATCCATATAATGAGTTGTAATAAGTATTGTTACTCCTTCTGCTTTTAATTTTCTTATTTTATCCCAGATGGTATGTCTTACCTGTGGGTCAAGTCCTGTTGTTGGTTCGTCCAAGATTAATAATTCTGGCTTATTGAGTAAAGCTCTTGCTATTGTAAGCCTTCTTCTCATACCACCAGAGAGTTCTCTTATTTTTACATTTCTTTTTTCGTTAAGCTCCATAAAGTCAAGAAGTTCATCTATTCGTTTTAAACTTTCTTTTTTTGCAAGCCCAAAATATTTTGAGAATATGTAAAGATTCTTGACTACTGAAAGTTCATAGTCAAGGTTATCATCCTGTGGGACAATTCCTGTAAAGCATCTTATTTTTATGTCATCTTTGAGTGGATTGAGTCCAAAAACGGATAATTCAGTGAACTCAACAGAGTATTTTGACTTTCCATAGATAGTTTTCATCAATGTGGTTTTACCCGCTCCATTTGGTCCAAGTAAACCATATATTTCACCTTTATGAACTTCCAGACTTACGTTCTTTAAGGCTGTAAAATTACCATACTTTTTTGTAAGATTTTTTATCTTTATAATTTCATTCATAGAGTATCCTTTGGTTTCGGAAGATTCCACTTGAATTTTATAGCAAAAAATCTTCCTATAAATATTAAGATTATCACACCATAAATTATAATCATTTTATTAAGAAAAGTGAATTTTACCAGAATATAGTATAGTAAAGAACCAGCTATTGCAAAAGAAGCATAAACATCTTCTTTAAGAACGAATGGCGTTTCACCCACAAGAATGTCTCTGAGCATTCCACCTGCAACTCCTGTTAAACTACCCATTATTATCACTCCAAAGATGCCAATATTTGCTTCCATTCCTTTTGCGGCACCTATTACAGTAAAAACTGCAAGCCCCAATGCATCAAATAATTGAATTAAAAAAGATATTTTTTCTATTTTGTTGACAAAAAAATATGGAATAATTGAAGCAACAAGAGCAAAAATAAGATCTTTTTCGTTTTTGAGTATTAATGGAATCTGGTTAAGTAAGACATCTCTTATGATGCCACCACCTATGGCAGTAATCATTCCTAAGACGATTATACCGAGTAAGTCAAGGGAATACTTTATCCCTTTCATTGCACCAGAAATTGCAAATGCAATTATACCTATAATGTTCAGAATAGATATAAAGAAATCATTGTTCACAATATAATCCCCTTTAAAATTATAGTTTAATTGAATAACAAAATCAAAATTTTGATTTTATTTGATTTTGATGTTAATTATATAGTCGTAATATTTACTTTTAAAGAAATTGATTTTATAATTTTAACGTGGGAGGATAAGATGAAAAGAATTACTATTTTGTTTTTTCTTATTTTATTTTCAAGCGTTTTTTCGGCTGAGCCTTCGTGGGTAACAAATCCCAAGAAGGATTCGAGATTCTACTATTTTATTGGATATTCTGAAGATATAGATACTCTTGCAAACATAAAGGACAAGGCTTTTTACAATGCAAAAACAAAGATAGCAACGAGTATTTTTGAGGAAACTGAAGTGTCAAAAATATTTTCTACCTATGGAAATATATCTGGGGATGTTGATCTTCAGAGAAGTTATACAGAAGAAATAAAGTCAAAAAGCACTGTTCAACTGACTGGAGTTGAAATAGATGATTTTTACTATGAAGAGGTAGATGATGATGGACTCAAGTTTTATAAGGTCTGGGTTCTTGCAAGAATAAGTAGAGAAAACTTTGAGAATGAAAGAAACAGAATTTTAGGAGAGTTAAAAAGGAAACTTGAGCTTGTGGATAAAAATCTTGAACTTGCTGAAAAGGAATTGAAAAATGGAAATATTATAGCATCTCTTGATGCTTATTATACCGCAGCTTTAAGCTCCATTAAGGTAAAAGAAAGAAGAGATGAGTTTGTGGTTTATATTAGCAAGATGACGAAAATCCTTCAAAATATCCAGATTCTGCCTGCAATTGATAATCCAAAAGAAATAGATAATATCAATGGTGGCAATGTTAAATTTAATATTTTTTATCAAAATAAAATTCCTGTGGCGAATGCAAAGGTAAATTTTATACTCAGAAATAACAAGGGTAATATTACAAGGCAATCTATTTCTTCTTCAGATGGTGTTGTGAATTGTAATATTGAATCTTTATCTGAAGTTAACAATAATTCTATTGTATATGCAAGGCTTGCACTTGATTTTCCCGAGCTTACTGATCTTGAGCCTGAGTATAAGACTTTTTATACAACCCTTCTTGATGCCGTTGGCAAGGTGAATTCTTCTTACAATTTTTCTGTAATATCTTCAAGAAACAAAAAACTCACCACAACTGTTGTAGCTGTAATAGAGGAAAAAAATAATTACAGAATACATAGAAATCTTACATCTGAGGCACAGAGTATTTTAATATCGAAGGGATATAGTGTTAAAAGATTTCCTTCTGGAGTAGATGTAAATGATCTTGTAGATATGGAAAAAAATGAGTTTACGATTTTAGAACAGAATGGTATAAAGCAGACACTTTTAATAGTTGTTTCTGGGGAAGATCCTGTTTTTAATGAGACTTTAGGTCGTTATATAGCAAATTATAATCTTTCAGTTCAGTTAATTGATGTTGCAAGTAGAGAGATATTAAATTCCAAAAACTCAAGGGTTACTGTTACTGGAACTAGTGAGAAAGGTATAGCAAACTCTTTTTTATCAGTTATTTCAAGGGAATTAAAAAAACTGATTAAGTAAGATGTTTGGTAATTTACATACTCATAGTGAATATAGTTTTCTTTCATCTCTTCTTGGAGTTGACAGAATTGTTGGACTTTCTGCTTATTATGGTTATGATGTGGCTTCTATATGTGATACAGTTTCAACGTTTGGCTATTTTAAACTCACAAAGTTTTGTGAAGTTGAGAATTTAAAGCCTCTCTATGGAGTGGAGTTGTTTTTGAAGACTCCAGAGAAACTTGTTTTTCCTATCATTTTTTATGCAAAAGATAATGATGGTTTAAAAAATATTTTTAAACTTACGAGTTGTTCTCAAAAGAATTTTTATGAAACTGGCAAATATTCTATTCCTTTTGAAGCAATAGAGGAAAATTCAAAAGGGCTTGTTTTGATTGCAGAGAAAGAAATTTTACACTATAAGGATAATTTTGGATTATTAAGAAAGGTTATTGATAGATATAGAAAAATTTTTGAAGAGGACTTTTATGTTGAAGCTAATTATACTGGAGCAAAAAAGGTTGGATTGTTAAAAGAATTGGTTAACCTTATTAGCAATTTTGAACTCAAGGCAATTCCAACCTGTGAGACAAGATATGACAAAGAAGATAAGTTTGCCTTTGATTTTCTTTCTTCAATGAGAGAAAAGAGTTATGCTAAAAATGAAAAAAGTAAATTTATAAATCCTGAGTATGATTATTCTTTCAAATCGAAAGATGAATTTGAGAAAATTTTTAAGAATCATCCTGATTATTTTATTAATTTAAATGAGCTTATTAATTCTATTGATGTTCATCTTGACTTGAAAACGCCAAAAACTTTTTCTATTTTTTGTGAAAGGTCGCTTAAGGAAATTTGCGAGGAGAGGCTGAAAGATTTTTTAAGAAATAAGAAAGTTGATAACAAAGAAGTTTATTTTGAAAGGCTTAATAAAGAGCTGAATTTGATAGAAGAGAAAAAACTTGAAGATTTTTTTCTACTTGCATTTGATATTGCTAATTTTTTAAAATTAAAAAAAATAGCTTATGGGCCTGCAAGAGGTTCTTCTGCTTCAAGTCTTGTGTTATTTTTGCTTGAAGTAACAAAAGTTGACCCTGTAAAATATAATTTACTTTTTGAAAGATTTTTGAATCCTGCAAGAATTGAGCTTCCAGATATTGATATGGATATATGCTGGAAAAAAAGAAAACTTGTATTTAATTACTTGTTTGATAAATATAGAAATAGAGTTGCACTTCTTGCTACAATAAAAAGATTTTTTCCTTTTGGATTGATAGGTGAACTGGCAAAACACTATAAAATTTCAAAAGAAAAATTGAAAATTATAAAAAGATTTTTTCCACAGAAGATTCATTTTTCTGTAAAAGAATTGGTTGCTAAAAATGAAAAATTATTGATGCTTTATTCTACTGATGATGAAATTCGAGAGTTTCTTGATATTTTGATTAAGATAGAAGGATTTTCTCAACATTCTTCAGTTCATTCGGGAGGAATTATCATAACTCCAGATGAAATTGATAATTTTTTCTCTGTTGAATTTTCAAAAAAAGGTTTTGTGGTTATTCAGGCTACAAAAGATGACCTTGAAGGGACAGGGTTTATTAAACTTGATATTCTTGGTTTAAGGTATGTAAGCATCATTAGTGAAACAATGCAAAAGTTAAGGCTGAAAAAAATAAATTTAAGTGATAAAAGGACTTTTGAGTTATTGTCAGATGCAGATACGGTTGGAGTTTTTCAACTTGAAAGTTATGGAATGAGGGAACTTCTTAAGAGAGTCAAACCTGATTCTATTAATGTCTTATCAGATGTTATAGCTCTTTATAGACCTGGACCGCTCATTTCAGGAATGACTGATGAGTATTGCAGGAGAAGAAATTCTTTGCTTAAGAGTGAAGTTAAAAATAGCCTTGATGAGATTCTTAAAGATACAAATGGCATTTTCATATATCAGGAACAGATTTTAAGTTTAGTTAATAAAATTGCTGGTTTTAGCTGGGATAAGGCAGATGTTTTTCGTAAAGCTCTCTCAGATAAAAGAACTGATATAATTGTTAATATGAAAGATGACTTTATTTCTGGTTGTGTTAAAAATAATATTTCTCTTGAAGAAGCAAAGAAACTTTTTTCTATAATTGTAGATTTTGGTAGTTATAGCTTTAATAAGGCACATTCTGTTTCATATGCTTATAATGCCTATCTTTGTGCATATCTTAAGGCTCATTATACAATTGATTATTTTATAAGTTTACTTAACAATCACATCGGGTTTAATTCAAAATTACAGAGATATATTTATGAGGTTAAGGAAAAAGGATTTAATATACTTAAGCCAGATATTAACAAATCTCACGTTTTTTTTAAAAAAGAAAATGATAACATAAGAGCAGGGCTGATATTAATAAAATACCTTGGTTTTACTCAGGCAATGAAGATAGTAAAAGAAAGAAAGAACGGTGATTTTAAGGATTTGTTTGATTTTTGTTATCGTATGAGAAAGGAGAAGATTAATTCAAGAACTATAGAGTTTCTTATTATGGCAGGGTGTTTTGATTTTTTTAATATTTCGAGAAAGACACTTTTAGAAATTTTGCCAGAAATACTTGAAACTACTACCAAAATTTATCTTGAAGAAGAAAAAGGAGCTATTGAGCTTTTTCGACTTAATGAACAAATTGAAATGTCAAATTTTATAAAGTCTATAAAAGAAGAAACGTTAAAAGATAGAGAAGAGATGGAATTTAAAGCGACAGATTTATGTATTTCATTTCATCCACTTCGTGATAAATTAAAGGATTTAAAGCTTGATAAGATTGAATATATAAAGAGTTTGAAATATGCAATGACAGCAGGCTGGGTGGAAAAGATAAGATGGTATAATAAAAATGGGAAGAAATTTGCATCTTTTTTGCTATCTGATGAAACTGATATTATAAGAGCTTTTATATATGAAGATTGTATCAATCGTTTTGGGGTTGATTTTAGCAAAGGTTGTGTTTATTTATTCAAAGGGAAGGTCAGTAATTCAATCTTTTTTGTTGATGAGATATATAATATTTGATTTTTTTTATTTGTTTTTTTAAAATTGTTGTGTTAATCTTATTTTTTGGAGGGTTGAAGTGAAAAGATTGTTTGTTTTTTTTGTATTAATGTGTGGGATTTGTTTTGCAGAAGAAAAAAGTAAGATTGCAATACTTGAGATTGATAATACGACTTCAAAAGATATAGATACAAAATTTTTAGCTGAAACATTGCAGATGGATATCGTAAGTAAAAAATACTTTACTGTGGTTGAAAGAAAAATGTTAAATAAGATTCTAGAAGAAAAAAAGTTAAGTCTTTCAGGTCTTACAAAGGAGGAAAAGGCTGCTCAAATAGGTTTACTTGCTGGAGCTGATAGTATATGGATTGGTTCTATTACGATGCTTGATGAAGTTTATGTTCTTACGGTGAAATCAATAGATACTAAATCTGGAGTTATCGAGTATGCTGATCAGGTTTATTGCAAGACTGAAAGACAGTTTCTTGATGTAATTCCAGTTTTATCTGATAGACTTTATAAGAAATCAAAAGGAGAAAATTTAGAAAAGTTTACTCTTTCAGGAGTAACACTTAAATCTTCTTCAGAAGTGAGTTCTGGTCTTCAAAATGATGAATATTCTGTTGGTTTAAGAGATGGAATGGAAGCGGGGAAAAAAGGTGGAAATTTTATGTATTTTCTTGGTGGCTGTTTATTGCCATATGGGATAGGGCTTATTTTCCCTTTGGTTTTTGAACCAGAAGTTCCAATGGAACATTTAATTGGTAAATCATCGTCCTATACTCTTGGCTTTACAACAGGTTACAAAAAGAAAGCAAAGGATGCAAATTTTAATCAGGCACTTGCTGGTTGTCTTGTACAACTGGGTGTATATGTTGTAATATATATAATTGAAATTGCAGCGGTTGCTTCTACGGCTTCAAGCTATTGAAAAAGGTTCGATAATGAAGAGAGTTTGCTTTTTATTTCTTTTTTTTATGAATGTAATGGTTTATTCTTCAGAGGTAAAAACGGCAGAAGTTCCTTTTAAGAAAACTGTATGGGTAGATAAAAAACAGAGTGAAATGGTTGAAGGAATAATATATTTTACGGGGGAAGAGAACCTTTTGATAAAGGTTCATAAGCCATTAAATCAGATAGTTATTATCAATAAATTTACAAATATATTTTATTATCCTGATGAAAACAGTGGTATCTCTATAATATATTCAAGGCCTGTTGTCTCACAAACCAGAATGCAGTTTGATTTGTTTTCAAGAGATGATCTTGGTTTGTCTGAAGCAGGTTATAAGGTTGAAAAATCATATAAAACGAACGATATTCTTATGAGTTTATGGGTACCACCTGACAAATATAAAAAGCAACTTGGCAATGTGGAAATTGGTTTAAGAAAGAATAGAATAGTTTTAAACAGAATGTATTCTCCTGATGGCAAACTTTTGCTCATTGCAGAATATGATGAATTTGAGAAAATAGGGGAAGTTATTTTCCCCAAGAAAATCAAGACAACTATATTTCAAAATAAAGTGGTAAGAGAAGAGGAGGTAATCTATATAAATCCGAAAATTAACACAAGAATTCCAGAGGAAATTTTAAATTTTAAAATTCCAGAAACTGCAAAAATAAAGGAAAAAAAATGGTAAGATTTTTATTGTTATTAATTCTTTTAAGTAATGTTAGCTTTTCTTATGATAAGGTTATAGAGAGAATAAAGGATAATATTAAGGATGAAAAAAAATCAACTTTTGTTTTGCCTGAGTCGCCAAATATTCTTGAGTGGAGTGGGCTTTTTATGATAAAATTGTACCAGAATTTTATATCTTCTCAGGATAGACCATCTTGTGTTTTTTATCCAAGTTGTTCAAGATATACTGAAGAAGCTATTAAAAAATACGGTATAATCAAAGGAATTATAATGGGAGCTGAAAGGCTTGAAAGATGTCATCCACAGGCTTTTGGTAATTATCCTATTCATCCTGAAACGAAAAAAAATTATGATCCGGTGCCATAAGATGTTTAAAAAAATAGCCTTTGTATTTTTTATTTTCAATTTTTCTTTTGCTATTGATTATTTTTCAGAGAATGCTCTTCTTAATTTCGCTGATAGCCTTTACAATGAGAAAGATTATAAAGGAGCCTTGCTTGAATATAGACGTATACTCACAATGGATAAACGTAAGATAAAAGATTCTACTATATATTTTAAAATAGCTTTATGTTATGAGAAGCTCAAAGATTATAAGAATGCGGTCTCAAATTACGAGAAAGCTGTAACTGATAGTGATATAGTGGGTTATAGAATAGCATTAAATCAAACAAGGCTAAAAGAATTCTCTTACTCTATCGATACCATAAAGTTGTACAATAAAGAAGTAATTTTTGATAAAACAGGAGTTTTATATACTTTAAATCTTATTTCTTTGTCAAATTATAATCTTGCAAAAGAAGTGCTTGGGAAAGAAACAGTATTTGAAAAGGCTTATTATGAAAATCTTACCAATAGAATTAGTAGTTTAATAAGAGGATATGAGAAATTTCCAGAGAAAAATCCATATCTTGCGGCTTTTTATTCTACAATTCTTCCGGGAAGTGGAAAATTTTATTCAGAAAGATGGTTTGATGGGCTTTTTTCTTTGACTTTTATTGCTTCAACAGCAGTTTTTGCTACCTTATATTTTATGAATAATGGTATTGAATCGTGGCAGGGATGGGTGCTTACAGCAACTGGAATTGTATTTTATTTTGGTGATATATATGGAGCCTTTAAAGCAGCAGAAAATTACAATAAAAATAAAATTCTTTCACTTGAAAAAGAAAAGGATGTTTTGCTTGACGAAATTTCTGAGTAGTATTTTTTTTGTTTTTATTTTTAATCTCTCATTTGCCACATCTGAGATTATAAAATTTGCTGATGAATTGTATAATAATTCTCTTTATGAACAGGCCATACATGAGTACAAGAGAGCTTTGTTTTTTGAAGATAATATTGAGAATAAAAAGTCAATAAAGTTAAAACTCGCAAGATGTTATAGAGAAGCTGAATTGTTTGAACTCTCAGAGAAATCAATAAAAGAATATATAGAACTATGCGGGAATGAAGAAGAAAAATATATTGGTTTTCTTGAACTTGGTGTAACCTACATTTACGCAAAAAATATAAATATGGCAGTATATCAATTCTTAAAAGTTGAAAATTTTTCTGAAAACGAAGAAATTAAAAAGAAGGCTTTGTTTTATTTAACACTTGGATATGCAATAAATTATCAGTGGAGTGAAGCTGAGGAAAGTTTTGATAGGTTGAGTGTTTTTTTACCTGATAACAACTCTTTAAAATCAAAGATTAAAGAATTATTTTTTAAGGCTAAAAGGTTTAAATACAAATCTCCCGAGTTAGCAGTGTGGTTATCAATACTACCGGGTTTGGGGCAAATATATGCTGATGATGTTGGTAGTGGACTTAATGCTTTTGCTTTGAATGGAGTTATATTCTATTTTACTGTCGATATGTTACTCAAAGCAAATTATCTTGATGCTATTTTCATAGCTTTGTCTTTTGTTGAAAGATATTATTCTGGGAATTTTTACCATGCTGAAGAAAAAGCAAGGCAATATAATGAAAGGTATAACAAAAAATTTCTTTCAGAATTTCTTAATTATTATAAGTCATTATCCTGGTAATTAAAAAAACATTGAAAAATTTTTACAAAAGTATTACAATTTAAAGAGAGGATGGTATGCCCGGCTTTAAATTCTTTAACTCAAGTGAAACATCTTTACCTGTAGGACCTTATTCAACAGGAGTTGTTCTTAACAATGGTTTTATTTTTCTTTCGGGACAGATTTCGTTAAATAAAAACGGGGAGCTTATAGGAAAAGACACAAGAGAGCAAACCGAGAATGTTTTGAATAACATAAAGACTATATTGACTGAAAAAGGATATTCAATCTATGATATAATAAAATGTACGGTTTATTTAAAAAATATGAGTGATTTTAAAGAAATGAATGAAGTTTATGAAAATTTCTTTAATGGGCATAAACCTGTTAGGACTACAATAGAAGTTTCAAATCTTCCAAAAAATGCTCTCGTTGAGATAGAAGTTGTTTGTTTTCGTAAGGAGGTGTGAGGTGGGTAAATTAAGATTGTTAAGAGAATTTTTTGAATACGTTATAAAGAATAAAAAACTCTGGCTTATTCCATTGATAATTCTTTTTGCTATAATTGGACTTGCTATAATAGTTTCTCAGTCTCAGGCTATAGCTCCTTTTATTTATTCTCTTTTTTAAGTTTCTATGAAAATACTTGGTATTTCTGCTTTTTATCATGATTCAGCTGCTGCTTTGATTTGTGATGGGGAGATTGTAGCAGCTACACAGGAAGAGAGGTGGACAAGGAAGAAGGGAGATGCTTCTTTTCCTATCAATTCTATTAATTATTGTCTTAAAGAGGCAAATATAAATGTTAATCAACTTGATGTGATAGTATTTTATGATAAACCTATAGTTAAATTTGAAAGAATTATAAATTCTTATATCCATAAGGCCCCCTATGGGCTAAAGTCTTTTTTACAGGCTATACCTCTATGGCTTAAATCAAAACTTTGGACTGAAGATGAAATAAGAAAGAATCTTGATTATAAAGGTAAGATTTTTTTTGCTACTCATCACCAATCTCATGCTGCAAGTGCATTTTATCCCTCTCCTTTTGAAGAGGCTGCTATACTTACAGTTGATGGAGTGGGGGAGTGGGATACAACTACCATAGGATATGGGGAGAAAAACAAGATTACTTTACTTAAGAAAATATCCTTTCCACATTCATTGGGGCTTTTATATTCCGCATTTACTTATTATTGTGGGTTTAAGGTTAATTCTGGAGAGTATAAACTTATGGGACTTGCACCTTATGGTAAGCCTATTTTTCTTGATCTTATAAAAAAAGAAGTGATAAGAATTAAGGAAGATGGTTCTTATCTATTGAATTTAAAATACTTTGACTATATTTCTGGTCTTAAAATGATAAACAAAAAATTTGAAAAACTTTTTGGTAGAAGAGCATTAAAGCCAGAGGAAAAACCAGATCAATTTTATATGGATATTGCAGCCTCAATACAGGCATTGTTTAATGAAATACTTGTTTTGATTGCAAAAGAAGCTAAAAAGTCGACAGGGCTTGATTATTTAACTATAGCTGGTGGAGTTGGGTTGAATTGTGTTTCAAATTCTCATATACTTAAAGAAGCCGGGTTTAAAGATGTCTGGGTTCAACCTGCGGCTGGAGATTCTGGAGGGGCACTTGGAGCAGCTCTTTATGCCTATTATGCATATTTTAAAAATGATAGAAATGTGAGTGGTAGAGATTTTCAGAAAGGTTCATATCTTGGGCCTTCATTTTCAAATGATGAAGTTAAAAGTATTCTCGATAACTATAAGGCAATTTATCACTATAAAGATAAAAAAGATTTACTTAAAGAAGTAGCTCTTGAGTTGTCAAAAGGCAAAATTGTAGGATTTTTTCAGGGAAGGATGGAGTTTGGTCCCAGAGCTCTTGGGAATCGTTCTATATTGGGTGATCCAAGAAAAGAAGATATGCAATCAGTTATGAATCTTAAAATTAAGTTCAGAGAATCTTTCAGACCTTTTGCTCCTTCTGTAAAACTTGATAAGGTATCAAAATATTTTGAGTGGGATAGGCCTTCTCCTTATATGTTATTTGTGGCTAATGTGAAAAAAGAACATCTGTTTGATATAAATACAGAAGGTAAAACTGGGCTTGAGCTTTTGAAGTTGAAAAGATCCTCTTTACCAGCTATAACTCATGTTGATAATTCAGCAAGAATTCAGACTGTTTCAAAAGAAGATAATCCAGTCTTTTATGAATTACTTGATGAGTTTGAGAAGTTAACAAATTGTCCTGTTTTGATTAACACTTCTTTTAATGTGAGGGGGGAACCTATAGTTTGCACTCCAGAGGATGCCTATTTATGTTTTATGGGAACAAATATTGATATTCTTGTTATTGAAAATTATATTTTATATAAATCAGAACAGAATAATTTTGTGGAGCTTTCAAAATGGAAAAAAAATCTTATCAAAGATTAGAATTAAGAAAGTTTGGTTTGTCTTTTTCTTTGGGAATGTTGATTTTACTTATAATTGGATTCTTTAAACATTTCAATTTTATTTTTATGATTGCAATAACTATACTACTTTTTGAAAGTTTTTTATTTGCTTTAATAAAGCCAGAGTTTTTGAGATTTCAATATCTTTTTATTTCAGGTTTGTTAAAGTTTTTAGGTTTGATAATTACAAATTTTTGTTTAACGGTATTTTATTATCTCGTTTTTACTCCTATTGCGATTTTTTTGAGGACTATGGATAAAGATGAAATAAAAAAGATTTCAATTGTTCCAAACTGGATAGAGATAAATCCAGAAGAAAATAATCCAGAAAAAATAGAAAAACTATATTAGGAGAGAAGTGTGAAAAAGTTTATTTTTAATGTTGTTTTTACTATTTTTGTGATTTTAATTTTTGTTTTGCTTGAAGTATTTTTGAGAGTTTTTAACATAGGTTATAAGACTGAACCTTTTGTTAGACATTCAAAGATAAAGGAATTTTATGTTGATAATAGAGAGTTGCGTTATAAATATTATCCTAAAAAAATAGATTTATCAAGAGATCCAATTAAGAATATATTTTTATTTAATAAACCTGAAGGAGTTTTGAGAGGTTTTGTGCTTGGTGGTTCTGCTGCCGAAGGATTTCCATATTATTCAAATAATTCGTTTTCAAAAATTCTTGAAACAGGTCTTAATGAGATCAAAAAGTATAAAAAGGTTGAAATTATAAATCTTGGTTTTTCTGCTATGTCTTCTTATTATGTGGCTGATGTTTCAAAAAAATTACTTAAATATAAACCTGATTTTATAATTATATATTCTGGACACAATGAATACTATGGGACAATTTCTGCAACGACAGGTGGTGGTCATAATTCAAAAAAGTTGTATTTGTTTTTAAAAGAATACAGGATTTTTCAGCTTATTTTTGAGATTTTAGGTCAATCAAGATGGAAGAATATAAAAACTAAAACAATGATGGCGGAACAGTTTAACAATAAAGTTATTCCAAACAATGAAAAATTTGATAGTAAGGTTGCAGAAAATTATATAAAGAATATTAAAGAGACAATAGAACTATTTACAAAGAATGGAGTTAAGGTTATATTGATAGAACCTGTCTGTAATCTTGTGAGTATGCCGCCTTTTAAAGGGGAAGGAGATGAAAAACTTTCAAATGAAATTGTAATGCTATATGATAACATTTTAAAGGGTAAGAAAAAAAATATAGACACAAATTTATTGAAAGATACAAAAAATGCTAATTTACTTTATCTTAACGCATTATATAGACTTATTTATGAAAAAGATAAGAGCATTTCAAATTTTATTCAGGCAAAAGAGATGGATATAGTTCCTTTCAGAATAAGAAATAAATTAATTTATAGCCTAAGAGATTTTGCATCTTCTTATAAAGGCTCAAATTTTTACTATATTTCACTTGAAGAAAAGATTTATAAAAATCTGGGTTATGCAGGTTTTGGGAATGATTATTTTATCGATCATCTTCATTTTAACCTTGATGGACATATTCTTATGGCAAACGTTATTGGTGAAAAACTTTCTGATATTTATAATCTTAATACTCAGGAAAGAGAGATTCTAATAAGTTTTTTGAATAATAAGGATACGATAAGAGAAAAGGTTTATATAACTCCACTTGCCGAATTTCTTGCTTTTCGTTCTATTTTATTACTTTCAAAACAACCACCATACAGTGATATGCTTATAAAATATCACCCTTCAATTGAGAGTAAAAACCCATTTTTAACTAATGAAAAATCTTATAAATTGCAAGAAGATGAATTGTTTAACATAGTTATAAATGATTATGTAGCAAAGAAGGATTTTAAGAACGCATTTCTATATATGAATTCTGTTTTATCAATCTATCCAGCAGATGCTAAGAACCACCTTGCAATGGCAGAACTTGAGCGTATGGTTGATAATCCAGAGGCACTTTATAACTATGTGCTTGCCTATGTTTTATCAGACAGAGATTATAACTATTACAAAAAACTTGAAAGTTATCTTGCATCAAAAGGGCAACTTAAAATTATGGATAAAATAATTTCTCTATATGGTAAACCAAAATAAAAAAGGGTTGCTTTAAGCAACCCTTTTTTTATTCTATTGGTGTGCCAGTTTCTACAACATATTTCTTAAATTTGTCCATAAGGACTTTTGTTATTTTACCAGGTTTACCATCACCTATAACTCTTCCGTCAACTTTAACTACTGGAACAATTTCAGCTGCAGTTCCAGTAAGAAATACTTCATCGGCAATATACATTTCAGCTCTTGAGAATATTTTCTCAATAACCTGATAACCTTCTTTTTCAGCGAGTTCATTTACTGTTGCCTGTGTTATACCGGGTAAAGCTCCCACAACGATTGGTGGAGTATAGATTTTGTTATTCTTTACTATGAAAATATTATCTCCTGAACACTCAGCAACATAACCTTCCTGATTAAGCATTATTACTTCTTCTACTCCGGCAATCTTACCTTCGATTTTAGCAAGAATGTTGTTGAGATAGTTTAATGACTTGATCATTGGGTTTACAGCTTCTGTCAAATTTCTTCTTGTTGCGACAGTAACAACTTCAAGTCCATTTTCATACATTTCTTTTGGATATAACTGAATGGTGTCAGCAATAATAAAGTAATTTGGCTTTGGACATAGCCATGGTGATAAACCTAAGGTTCCTGCTCCTCTTGTTACTACTGGTCTGATATAGCCATCTACTATTTTGTTTGCTTTACATGTTTCAATAATAGCTTTTTTGAATTCTTCTTTTGAAATAGGGATATTAAGCATTATTATCTTTGCAGAGTTATAGAGCCTGTCAATATGTTCATCAAGTTTAAAAATCCTTTTGTTGTAGGCTCTTATACCTTCAAATACCCCATCACCATAAAGAAGGCCATGATCAAAAACTGATACTGTAGCGTTTTCTGCTTCTACAAGTTTTCCATTAAGATAAACCATTTTACCCATATATCACCTCTAAAATTAATTTTTTACATTTCAATTATTCTATCACACATTGAAGCAATTTCTTTGCTGTGAGTTGCTACTACCAGTGTGATGTTGAATTCCTTTTTTAAATCCCATAAAATCTTTTCAACATTTTCTGCATTTTTTCTATCAAGGCTTCCTGTTGGTTCGTCGGCAAAAATTACAAGGGGCTTATGTATTATAGCCCTTGCTACAGCAACTCTCTGTCTCTCACCACCCGAGAGTTGATCAGGATAGTGATAAATCCTATCTTTAAGTCCAACCATTTCAAGTAGTTCTTTTGCATAATTCAAAATAACTTTATCGGTCTTGTTCTCTCTTATCTTAAAAGGAATTAAAACATTTTCTAAAGCGTTAAAATCATTAAGTAAATAATGATGTTGAAATATAAAACCTATATTTTTATTTCTGAAATCTGAAATTTCTTCTTCTGATAGATTGTCAATTCTTATGTCATTAAATATAACTTCTCCTTCTGTGGGTTTATCAAGCCCGCTTAAAATATTCAGTAAAGTGGTTTTCCCCCTTCCACTTTCTCCAACTACTGCAACAGCCTCACCTTTTTTGATAGAGATATTTATATTTTCAAAAACACATACTTCATCTACTATTGTTTTGTATGTTTTATTTATTTTTATTGCTTTTATTATATCAGTCATTTCTCAATACCTCAACTGGTTTTAGTTTTCCTGCTTTCATAGCTGGAAATATAACGGCAAATAAACCAAGTAAAAGAGATAAAACCATAATGAATACAATATCCCCATATTCAATCTTTATAGGGAAACTGCTTATGTAATAAACATCAGATTTAAAAAACTCAAATTTTGGCAATGGATTAAATTTGCCTGTCCATTTTAAGATAGAGTAAGCAAGATTGAAATTAAAATTTACAAAATTTTCAATGAGTTTAAGAATATCATTAAGGGAAACTGTTAAGAATAGTCCCATAAATGAGCCAAAAATTCCACCAGCCATTCCTATAAAAAAACCATCAAGTAAAAATATTTGTATTGTGCTACTTGGTTTTAAACCCATTGCTTTAAGAATAGCAATCTCTTCTTTTTTATCAAGAACCATAGCAATCATTGTGCTTAAAATATTAAAAGCTACAACCATAAAGAAAAAGAAAAGAATTATTTTTATAAGCATTTTTTCGTCTTCAAGAGCAGCAATGTCATTTCTATGTAATCTTTTCCACGTGAAGAAATATAGTGGGCAGGCTTTTTTAATCTCAGGGAGATATTTTTCAATTTCATAGGGTTTTTCAACTTTTAAGGCTATTCCATAAGCATAGCCTTCTGAGTCAAAAATTTCCTGTGCATCTTTAAAGGATATAAAGGCAAGAGACGAATCATAATCTTTGTGGCCTGCTGTAAAAATACCCGTTACTTTGAATTTATATTGAAGCCCTAAATAATCTTCACTGAAGATTGTTATATCAACATAATCTCCAACAGTAGCTCCAAGATTATAAGCAAGATTATAACCTAATAGGATAGAGTTATTGCTGTATAAATTAAACTCACCAGATTCAAGATGAAATTGTTCTTTAATATCTTTATCTTTATGGAAAATGTCTGGATTGAAAGCCATAATATTAACGCCCATTACATTGAGTCTACCTTTTATCAAAGCCTGTTTTTCAAAATAAGGCTCTACAGAAATTACTCCTTTTACTTCCTTAAGT
This sequence comes from Brevinematales bacterium, assembly GCA_037479045.1. GTDB lineage: Bacteria > Spirochaetota > Brevinematia > Brevinematales > JAOACQ01 > JAOACQ01. Next base: position 220,517 of record JBBFLL010000001.1, read on the forward strand.
TTATTTACATAATCTTCGTAGTTTGATATTCCCTTTCCACTTCCTATGAAGACAAGATGTGCATCCTTTGCCATTATTTTTTTAAGAAAATTATTATGGATACCATTTGCCGCTGATAGAATCACAACTGAAGCCATACTGCTTATTACAATTGTAAGAAATGCGATTATAGCTATAGCAGATAAGCCTCTTTCGCTTGATTTAAATTTCAGGTATTTGATTGCAAAATACAAAATTTTCTTCATCTTACCGTTCCAGATTAAAATAAAAAAATAATTCAATTTAACTCTATAATTTTCCGATATTTTCTCTGAAAGATTATAAAATATTTTTTGATTTTAGTAAATATTTAGCTGATTTATTCTTGACTTTAAATAAGATTTTAGTTAAAATTAGGAGAAATTATGAGTGAAGTAACTGAAAAAACCACTATAATAATAAAAGGCAGATTTAAGGCTCCTGCTGTAAGTTCTTTTGGTCTATTTATCATTTTTATGGATAACTCTTCAAAAGCTGTTGAAAAATATGATGTTGTAAGTTCACATTTCAGTACTTTATATGAAAATAATATTTCAATGCCATGGAACGAACTTGAGAATATAATTACAAAGTTGAAGTGGAAAGGAGAATATGCTACAAGTCTTACACACGATGTTCAGTCTACCTTTGATGATTTGTTTCAGACTGGAACAGGTAGAACACCAGAGATATGGTCAAACATCAAAAAACTTCAGTTTAACAAAGTAGAAGGTATTTTTGAAGAGGTTCTATCAAGACCAGCTGGGGACAAAAATATAAAAGTGGATATTGCAATAGAAACTCTACCAGCAAGTCAGATTGAATCAGTAAGAAAAAATCAATCTGAGTCGAGTGGAAAGGATATTCTTTCAGCAATCTCACCTTCACAGGATGCCCAACCAAAACAACAAAAGGAATCATATATACCTGATGATTCGGCTGTTCTTCTTGAAGTTTCTCTTGTCCTTTCTCCAGTAAGCGGAGTTCCTGTATATGAACTTAAGGAAGGTGATAAAATATTTGTTAAAATAACAGAACAGAGTAATAGAGGACAATATTTTATAGATTTACTTAATGCTTCTCAGGATGGGGAGATTCTTCCTATTCCTGCCTCCGTCGTGAAGGTTACAAAGGAAGGCAAGATTTATGTGGTGATTGTAAACATTGGGCCAGGTATTTATGGAAAATCTCTTGATGAAGATAATGTGAAAGTTAAAATGTATGACCCTATGCTTGATAAAAGAAAACAAAAAGGAACTATTCCTGCAGTTGAAAAACAAGTTCAGGAAACAGTTAATATAGAGAAGAAAGCAAAATCACTTGAAATTCCTTTTCATTTTATTTTTATAGCCATAGGTATAATTGCAGTATTGTTGCTTGGTATGCTTATATTGCTAATGGTATGAGGATTTATGGCAGATGTAAACGAAAAGTGGCTTAAGATAGAGCTTTATACCTCATTTTTATATGAGGGTATGGTTCTGCAGGGGGATTTATATACTGAGGTTGGGGAGAAAGTAGCAAATGCTAAGGAGCCTCTTCCAAAAGAATTAATCGAAGAATTAAAATTGAAAGGTATAAAGAAGGTTTATTATTCAAAGCCCATTCCAAAAAAAATAAAAGACTTACCAGAAGTTATAAAACCAGAAACACTTGAAAAAGGTTTTTTAGTTTCTCAGGAAGTTGCTAAAAATATAGAAGGTGATAAGCCTCTTCCAGTCAAAGATATTGAAAATACTGTAGAAAGTTTTATGGGCGAAATAAGCTCTTCAAAACCGGAAGCAATACTCAATATGCTTGAGCTTAAAGAATATGATGAATATACCTACACTCATTCTGTAAATGTGAGTTTGATTTCTATAATGTTTGCCAATTTTTTAAAATGGGATGATAAAAAGATAAAGGATCTTGGGGTCGGAGCCATTTTACATGATATGGGTAAAATATTGATCCCGAAGGAAATTATAAATAAGAATGGTAAACTTACAAACGAAGAGTTTGAACTTGTAAAAAAGCATACAATATACGGTTACGAGATAGTTAAAGCATATAAAGAGTTTAATAATACTGTTCAGATTATTCCTTTACTTCACCATGAATGTTATAATGGGACTGGTTATCCTTTTGGACTTTCTGGAGAAAAGATTGATGAGGTTGCTCAGGTTGTTTCTCTTGCTGATTTTTTTGATGCTATAGTCACAAAGCGAAGTTATAAGCCGGGCTATCCACTCTGGAATGCTTTTCTTGCTATTCAACAGAACACTGGAACAAAATTTATTCCAAGGCTTGCGGTTGAGTTTGTGAATAAAATGCCCCAAAAACTTGCTGGTGAACCTGTTTTTAAGGTGGGTGATTTTGTTTTACTTAACACCAAAGAAATAGCTGAAATTGTTGAGTTATCAGATAAATCTACGCTGAAACCTGTTGTTAAAATTTATATCAATTCAAAACAGCAAAAAGTGAAATTTCCAATAGTTGTTATGCTTGAAGTAGACCAGACAAGATGGATAGAAAAGATAATTGATGAAGAAAAGCATCTTGAATTTTTGAGAAAAATAAGCCTTGAATTCAATAAAAACAAGGATAAAGAAGAAAAAGCTAAAGATAAGGAAGTTGAAAAGAAAGAGGCTGAAAATAAAGAAGCTCCTGCTCAGGGAAAAAAGTAAGATTTTTACCTTTTTAATTTTATTAATGAAGCAAAAATATATATAATACCTGCAAAAATAACAATCACAGCCCCTGCTGGTAAGTCAAGTATCCAGCTTATCACAAGACCGAAAATAGAAAAAACAAAAGAGAATATTGTTGAGAGAACTATTAACGAAGAAAGATTTTTTGAAAAATAAGATGCTACACCAACGGGGATTGTTAACATTGCGATTACCATTACTATACCTACAAATGTTTGAAGTAGAACTATAGATATTGCAACAATTATAAGTAGAAGTATAAATATTAGGTTTGTTTTTATACCTCTTACCATTGCGAATTCTTCATCAAAAGTTATAGCCTGAATTTGTTTATAATATCTAAAAGTTAACATTATTACCACAATATCCATAATGAATAGAAGAAATAAATTTAAATTTGAAATCAAAAGAATATTTCCAAATAAGTAGCTCATAGGGTCAACATATTCTGGAGTTTTAGCTATAAAAACTATACCAATACTCATTCCTATTGCCCATAAAGCATTTATAACCGTATCTTCTTTTTGTTTTGCCTTTATGGAAATAATACCAATAATTATTGCTGTGATAACAGCAAAAATAATTGCACCAACAATTGGAGGAAAGAGAGGGATAATTTTATTAACCGAAAGAAATAAAGCTATACCAATGCCACCTAAGACAGCGTGAGAAATGGCACCAGCAAGTCCGGCTATACGTTTTACAGATACAGTGGAACCAATAATTCCAAATAAAATTGAAGACAAAAAACTTGCGATAACAGCATTTCTTATAAATGAAATATTTTGACTGAAAATTTCTTTTATGAATTCCATTTTTCCTCTTTTTTGCAACAGCAATTTTCTGGTAATTCAGTGTTATGAAGGACTCTTAAAACCTTTTTATTTCCATTAAAAATTTCAACATTATGCCTTATAATCTTATGTGATTTTTCGCTTTCCTTCCCTGTGCAAAGTACAACATCAGTAAGTCCTGAAACAAACTCTGTATCATGTGTTACAACAACTATTGTTGTGGACTTTTTAAGGCTTTCAAGAACATAAAAAAGCCTTTCTTCACTTGCCTGATCCATATTTGTTGTTGGTTCATCAAGTATTAAAATTTTGGGTTTTGAGACGAGTGCCCTTGCAACTAAAACTCTTCTCTTTTCACCCCCTGATAATTCATTATATTGTCGTATCTTAAGGTCTTTTATATCCATTAATTCAAGACTTTCTTCGACTTTCTCTTTGTATTTTTCTTTTTTGAAAAAAGACATACCATCAATTAGTCCCATTTCTACAACTTCATGGACAGTTATAGGCATTTTATTTTCAAAGTGAAGATTTTGTGGGACATACCCTATTAGGTTGTTTTTATTTTTTGGATTATTTCCGAATATTTTAATTTCTCCACTCTCTGGAATAAGTAAGCCAAGCATTAATTTAAGGATTGTGGTTTTTCCTGCTCCATTAGGCCCTATCAAAGAAACAAATTCATTTTCATGAATGTGAAAAGAAATATTTTTTAACAATTCTATATTGTCATATGAAAAACTCACATTATTGAATTCTATTGCAATTTTATGCTCCATTATTTGTTAGCCTCAATTATAATATTTCCCATATATTTAATATTTTCAAGCCATTTTTTCTCAAGGGGGTCTATTTCTATTACTTTTCCACCTATTTCCTTTGCAATTATCTTAGCTGCATTTTTTGAAAATTGTTTCTGAACAAAAATAACTTTTGCGTTTTCTTTTTTAGCTTCTTTTATAAGTGATAAAATTTCTTTTTGAGTGGGTTCTTTACCTCTAACTTCAAAAGCTCTTTGAGTAATTCCAAAGTTGTCAAAGAAATATCCAAATGCAGGATGATAGACAAATATGGTTTTTCCTTCTAAGGGTTTCATTTTTTGTTTCATTTCTTTAAATGTAATATCTATTTCATTTAAATATTCTTTATAATTTTTCTCAAAAAACTCTTCATTTTCAGGTGAAATTTGTTTTAAGTTAATGAGAGTGTTTGAAAGAATTGTTTTCACCTGTTCATAGCCGAGCCATATATGTGGGTCAAGAGTAGAATGTTCTTCTTTTTCGTCTTCATGATGATGTTCTTCAAGTGTTCTATATTTTACACCATTTGTTATTTCAACAATTCTCACATTAGGGTATAATGATTTTACTTTTGAAATTAATGCTTTTTCAAAATCTATACCTATAGCAAGCCATATCCTTGCTTTGCTTATATAAAGCAACTGTTTCGGTGTTGGTTCATAGTTATGAGGGGAAGCTCCTTTTTCAACTATTGCTTTTACTATAACCTTGTCTTTAGCTATTTTTTCAACAAATTCTTGTTGTGGTAGAATACTTACAAGTACGATTGGTTTTTCAGCAAAAACGAAAGTTGTAAGAAAAAACAAAAAAAAGAGATATTTTTTCATAGAAAATCTCCACTCTTAATATATTTAATTTGTATATAAAAAGTCAAGATTTTAAACTATTTATTGCGATGAGAGGGATACCTTTCATCGCAGTATTTCATTTAATTTAAATTTCACAATTTTTCTATTTCTTCCGAAAATATAATAAGTTTTTGATTTTTAAAAAGGTTTTATGAAAAAGATAGTATTTTTATTTTTTATTTTATTAACTTCTACAGTAAGAATAGAAGATGCTCATTTCAATCTTGCTAAAAAATGGTATGACGATAAAAAATTTGATAAAGCAGCAAAAGAATTTGAAGAGATTTATAATAAATATCCATTTTATGAATCAAATAATACAGTCCTATACTATGCAGGAAAATCTTATTTTAATATTAAGGATTACAAAAAATCAATATATTTCTTTGATAAACTCTATGTTAATTCAAAGAGAGAGATAGAAAAAAGACAATCAACATTTGAACTTGGTAAATCATATTTTTTCAGTGGTAATTATGCAAAGGCACTTTTGTTTTTTCAGGAATTTATTTCAAAATATAATGACTCTCCTGTAATACATGCAGCAATCTATTATGCAGCTAACTCAAATGAAAAAATAGGTAGAAAGACAGAAGCAATTTTGTTATATGATTTTCTTATTCAATCTTATCCTGATAGTCCATATGTAAACAATGCAAAAAATTCAATAAATAGTTTACTTAATATTTCTTCTTACGATTCCAAAAAAAGTAATATTAAAATAGAAGATAAAGCAAAACCTGAAGTTGAAAAAAAAGAGATAATTATTACAAATATTATCTCTATTACAAACGAGTTGATTTATGAAAAGACAAATACTTATACAAACGTATTTGATTTTTCCGTCTCAAAAGAGCGAGAGATACCCACAAATACTGAACCAAAGGTAGATGAAAATGAAAAAATATTACTTGAAACCTTAAAAAAGGAAAATTTAAAAGACGAAGAGGAATTAAGACGTTATCAACAGTTGATAGAGCTTAAGAATAGGCTCTTAAGAATGAAACAAAAGTTAATAGAAGAAAAAAAGGAAATAGCAAATGAAATTGAGGAATAAAGTTTTTTTATTTTTATTTTCTTTTTCTTTTTTATTTTCAAAAGAGATTCTTAATATTTCGGGTAAAAATTTATCTTTTTATTTTGATAGTGAAAGAGGTTCTTTCTATCTTGAAAATCCTTATCCAAAAGATAGCAAGTCAAGATATTTACTCTTTAAAGATAATCCACCGACATCTTATATTTCAATTTATATAGACAATTCTCCTTACAAACTTTCCGAGAAAGATTTAAAAGTTGAAGAAATGTTTAATATTCAGAATAATTTTATAAAGGGGAAATTGTCATATAAATACTTGAATTTTACATTGTATTTTATTTTAACAAATTTTAATAAAGGAAATTTTGATGACACTTTGTTGATAATAATTGATATAGAAAATACATCTACAAATTCAAAAAGTTTTGAGGTGAGATGTCTTTTTGATACTGTATTTGGTGAGGAAAAAAGAAACCCGAAAATTTTCACTTCTGCTGGTGAAAAAATAGAATATGATAGAATTTATGATGAAGGAGCTATTCCAGAGGCATTTTTTAATGGTGAAGTGGATTCGCTTGATATGGAATTTAAAGATGGACTGTATATTTTCCCAGTCATCAATAATTATTATCCCTCAAAAGTAATAATCGGAAACTGGAAGAAGTTATCGCTAATGCGCAATGTGTTTATTCCAGAACCAAAAGCTCGATTCAGATATAATCCATATTCAAATCCTGATGTAGCTGTTTTTTTAAGCTATAAGATTAAAATAAATCCTAAGGAAAGATTTTATTTTGGTAATGCACTCAGTAAAAATTATATTCAAAAAGAAAGACTTAAGTTCAGTTTTATAGAAGAACAACCTAAAAAAGAAAGAGAGACTTCTGAGCCATTATCAACAGCAAAAGGCAAGGAAGTTGAGCTTCCTACAGAAAGTCAGAAAATTACAAATCAAGAAATAACGAAACAAACGGATATAAATACCAATGAATTATTACTCATAAATGCAAAACTCGCTTTATATGAAAGACTTAATAACCTTATTGATAAAATTGAGAGTAAATTTTTAAATACAAATGTAAGTATATCAAAAGAAGAAAAAAAGGCTATAGACATAAATCCACCAGTAGTTATAATAACGAATTATGGTGGTTCTGTAGATAACAGGCAGAATGAATTACTTGCAAATGAACTTAAAAAATTACAGGAAAGTTATGAAAATAGACTTAAAGAAATAATGGATTATTATGAAAAAAGATTGTCTGAATACGAAAAGGATATGGTAAAAAAAGAAACTCCACCTTCAAAGAAAAAGGATATAGATAAAAAAATAAAAGAAATTGATAAAAATCTTATTTTGATAGAGAAACTCATTAAGATAAATCCGGAAAAAACTGACGAATCTAAGATTAAAGAAATAGAAGAAAATTTGAGGGAAATTGAAAAAAATTTTCTTAAAATTCCTTGAAGTTTTTTTGTAAAAATTTTATTATTTAAAAAAAGGAAAAAATGAGAGTAGGGATTATCTTATTTTTAATTCCAGTAATTTTTTTCTCACAACAGGGTAAAAGTGATTTTGAAAAAGGGCTTGAGTTATATTCATCAAAAAAATTTCTTATGGCGGCGGGTAGTTTCAGAAAGGCTATAGAAGCTGGATTTCAAAATGAAAAGGTTTATTTCTATCTTGGTAATTCGTATGCTTTCATTGAAAATTATGATAAGGCAATAGAAAACTTAAAAATGGCAAGTGAATTGTCGGAAAATCAGAAATTCAAGTCTCTTGCCATTCATAACATAGGTTATGTGTATTATCTTAAAAAAGATTACAAAAAATGTATAAATTATCTTAATATGGCTTATTCAATAAATACAAATCTCAATCAGGTTTTCTGGTATAAAGGGATGGCTTTTTATAAATTAAAGGATAAAAATAATACTATAGTTGAATGGGAAAGATATCTTGAACTTGCACCTGATGGAGAAGAAAGTGATAATATAAGGCGAGCACTTGCAATTTTAAAATCAAAAGATTTTTCTTTCGAGAAAGATGGGGATAAGATTATAGTGAGCGATGGATTGTCTGATGGAAAAGATAAAAAGATTGATGTTTTACCATTAATTGATGTTGAAGGTGTGCTTGAAGAAATAAAACCAGAGGATAAGGGGAAAGTTTCAGACGAAGAACTTGAAGAAATTGAAAAATAGGAGATAAATTATGAGAAAAAAAAAGAAAGATAAGAAAGGTTTGTTAATTGGTATTCTTATACTTATTCTTGCATTAGCTGGTGGGGGAATTTTATATTATTCAATCAATAGTTCTAAGAATAAGAATCTTGAACAGTATATTTCACTTGCTAAAGAATATATGCAGAATGAAGCCTTTGATAGGGCGTTAGATTATCTTGATAAAGCATATCTTATTGACCCGAAGGACAAGAGAATTGAAGAATTGAGAAAAAAGATTCTTGAGCTTAAACAAAAGCAAAAGGGAGAGAAAACAGAACCTATTGTTAAAGTGACAGTTGTCCAGCCTGATGGTGGGAATTCAAAAAAGAAATCCGATGAAAAACCAGAAGTTTTAGATAACAAATCTACCTCTTCAGCAAAAGATAAAGGACAGGATAAAGGAAAAGATATCAAAAAGGATAAAGGTATTGATGTTCCAGAGATAAAGGATATGGCAAGTAATGAAGAGAAAGCAAAAAAACTCATAGAAGAAGGAAAGGCACTTCTCAAGCAAAATAAACTCAAAGAAGCCCTTGATAAGTTTAAGAATGCAGAAAAACTTGATAAAAAGAATGCTGATGCTTTAGGTTATCAGGCACTCACGCATTATAAGATGAATAACACAAAAGAAGCTATAGATAAAACGAGAGAGGCTTTGAAAGAAGACCCAGCAAATGGAGTTTCTCATTTTGTTCAGGGTAGTATTCTTTACGACAAAAAGCTACCTGATGAGGCTCTTGAAGAACTCAAAGCTGCTATAAATGGGGGATATGAAGATGCAGAAGCCTATTTTCTTATGGGGGTGATTTATTACCTTAAGAAGATGTATAATGATGCCAGAGAAAAATTTGAAAAGGCTATATCAATAGATTCAGAATTTGCAAAGGCGTATTATAACCTTGGTCTTACCTATTCGGCTCTTAAGAATGATAATGCGGCTTTAAAAAATTTTCAGGAGTGTTTAAAGAGAGACCCTCAGAATGCAAAAGCTCTTGTTAACATAGGTTCTATTTATTACTCAAACAAAATGTATGATAAAGCTGAAAAATTTTTAGAAAAGAGTGTTGAAGTTGATCCATCTAATGATAGAGCATTTGTAAAACTTGGAAACACTTATGAAGAAACAGGCAAAAGAAATAAAGCTCTCGAAGCATATCAAAAGGCTTATCAATTGAATCCACAAAATTCTCTTGCTTTATATAATCTTGGAAGAATGCTTGCTTTGCAAAATAAACATGCTGAAGCTGTAAAATACTATGAGAAATCCATAGAGGTTGATAATACTTTCTATGCTTCATATCTTAATCTTGGAAATAGCTATCTTGAATTGAAAGAATATGATAAAGCTGAGGGAGCATACAATAAGGCATTGAGTTTTAACAAAAATGACTTCAATGCATATATAGGGCTTGGTTATTTAAACCTTAAGAAAGAAGATTATGAGGCAGCTTTGAAGAATTTTAAGAGAGCAGTAGATTTAAATCCAAGATCAGATGTTGCTTATAAAGGTATGGGAGATGCTTATGCAAAAAGCGAAATATATGACGAAGCTATAAAAGCATATACAAAGGCAGTAGAAATATTTCCTTCTGATGTAGAGACTATGGCTACTCTTGGGGATGTATATGTTCGTATTAAAGATTATCAGAATGCGGCAGATTGGTATGAAAAAGCCATAAAATTAGATACAAAGAATCCAGATACTTATTTAAAACTTGGAGAAACATATATAAGACTTGGTAAAAATGCCGATGCAAAAAAAGTATTACAAACTTTGAAATCAAAGTTCCCAAATTATAAAAATATGTCAAAGGTTGACGAATATTTATCAAAGTTGTAAAATATTATAGCAAAATAGTGGGGAAAATTAAATGATTGAGATTTTAGTAGTTTCTGGTTTGATAGTTGGTATTGTGGGACTTGGGATAGTTTATTTTGTTCAACAATTTATCAAACCTCACCAGCTTGACACTATTAAATCAATGATAGAAAATCAGAAGTATCAGGAAGCTATAAATGCTTTAAATAATATTCTTAAGAAAGATGAGGCAAATCCACTTGCTCATCTTTATCTTGCTGAAGCCTACTTTGGTAATGGTAGTTATGATCTTGCACTTGTTGAGTATAAACAGGTTATTTTCAGTGGAAAGTTTTCAAATTCAGCAATAGAGAGGACTGTCAGAAGAAGACTTGCAGATATATATATGAAATTCAACCAGCTTGAAGAGGCTCAAAAGGAATATCTCATTCTTTCAAAGATTGAGCCCCACAATGCAGAATACCTTTATCAAATAGGAAATATTTTCTATTTAAGAGGAATGAGAGAACAAGCTCTTGCTTATCTTGATAAGTCTTTAAAAAGTGGCAAAAGCTCGGCAGATATATATTTTCTTATGGGTAAAATCTATTACGAATTAAGTAGACCAAATGAAGCTTTAGCAATTTTATCAAACTGTGTAAAATTAGAGCCAAAGCATTTTGAGGCACATTATTATATTGGTTTGATTTTGAAGTCAATGAATACTTATGGAAAGGCAGTTCAAGAACTTGATCTTGCTGAGCAGACAAAGGATCTTTCTTTGAAAGTGAGGGCTATTTACCAAAAAGGGTTGTGCAAAATGGAGGTAGGAGACCTTGAAGGTGCGAAGGCTGATTTTGAGAGAGGTTTAAAGTATTCAACAGAAGAAAACAATACAACTATTGCCATAAGATATGCACTTGGTCTTGCTTTTGAGAGAGAGAGAAGGCTTGTTGAGGCTGTTGAACAATGGGAGAGAGTTGCACAACTGAGGCCAAATTTTCAGGATGTTCAACTCAAACTTGCTCAGTATGAAGACTTAAGAGTAGATGATAAATTAAAAGATATTTTGACTTCAACTCCTACAACCTTTGAGATAATTGTTCAGAATTTGCTTAAGAGTATGGGTTATGAGCCACTTGAAAGTACGATGATTGATGATGACAATATTGAAGTTGTGGGTATGGAAAAAAGTACAAAGTGGCGAAATGTGAGGGGTGGAAAGGTTTTGGTAAGGGTTTCAAGAGATAATGAAGATGTAGGAGAGGATCAGATAGCCTCCCTTGTTGAAAAGTTAAAAAATGTTCATGGTATAAGGGCTGTTTATATAACAACAGGTAAATTTACTCCTCAGGCTTTAAGGTATTCTGAAAATAGACCAGTTGATCTTTATGATAGACAGAAATTGAGTAATGTATTTAAACAGATCAGATAAACTCTTCTTAATTTTTGCAGTTTGATGTTTTGAAAATCGTAGTTAAAGTTAGCTATTTTTATTCCGATTTTATAAATAATGGAGGAAATGATGAGAAAAATTTTTATTTTTGTTTTATTAATAAATTTTTCATTTATGTTTTCAGTTGATGAAAAGGTAAGGGAATACTGGAAGAAAACAATGGAATATGGAGTTTCTGGACAAAGAACAGGAGTTATAAAATCTATAGAGGAAAATAAATCACAGGAAGATTATTATCTTATAGAGAAAGCTCTTGTCAGTGATATAAATCCAGATGTTCGTGGTTATGCAGCATATAGTCTTATTAACCTCAAAGTAGCAAAACCAGATGTATGGATAAATGCTCTTCAAAATGAGAAAGACACAGAAGTTTTAAGAAAGATAGCATATGGTATTTCTGAGTTGAAAATTTCAAATGCAGGACCAGTTCTTTTTAATCAACTTACTAACAGGATAGAAAATCAAAAGGAAACTCTACTTGTAGCAACGATTATAAGGGCAATTGGTGAAATAGGCTATAAACAATCTTCTCAATATCTATCTGGTATTTTATCTAATGTAATGTATCCTAATGAGATAAGAAGTGCGGCGGCTATAGCAATAGGTAGTTTTAATGATGAAGCTAATATTCCATTACTTCAACAGATTCTTGATAATCCGGGAGAGGCAAAAGAAGTAAGAATGTATGCTGCCTATGGTATAGGTAGAACAGGTTCGCAAAAGGCTTTTGATATACTTTCTCCATATATAGAGAATGAAAAGGAAGATTTAAATATAAGACTGTGGTCAATAAGTGGACTTTCTTTTGTAAAGGGAGAAAAATCTATCCAGAAACTTATAGATTTTTCAAAAGTTGATAATGTAAGAATAAGACTTGAGGCCATAAAATCTCTTGGAAAATATGAGAAAAATGAGCAAGTTATTGAAATATTAAGATATAAAGCAGAGTTTGATCCAGAATTTGCGGTAAAAAAAGAGGCAAAAAAGGCTTTACAGAATCTTGGTATAGACCTTGACAAAGAAAAATCTGAGAATAAGTCAGATTCTAAAACAAAAAAAGATGAACCAAAAAATTCTCAAACTACAGAAACAAAAAAACAAACTCAAGAGACAAACAAAAATCAACTGAAGTAATAAACACCACTTTCAAAAATAGGCTGCCATTTGTTTCCCGGAATGTTTTTAGCTATAAAGTTGCCTCTTCTTTCAGAATGACCCATTTTCCCTAAAATTCTACCGTCGGGACTTGTTATGCCTTCGATTGCAAGGTAAGAACCATTGGGATTATATGGCATATTCATAGTAGGATTTCCATTTTCATCAACATACTGTGTGGCAATTTGCCCATTTTGTTTGAGTTTGTTTAACATTTCTTCTGTAGCAATAAATCTTCCCTCTCCGTGAGAAACTGGAATTGTATATATTTCTTCCATACTACACTTTGAAAACCATGGAGAAAGATTTGATACAATCTTTGTGTTAACCATTTGTGAAACATGCCTACCTATTTTGTTAAAAGTGAGAGTTGGAGAATCATCTGTTAAATCTCTTATTTCACCATATGGAACAAGCCCAAGTTTTATTAATGCTTGAAATCCATTGCATATACCAAGTATAAGCCCATCTTTTTTATTTAAAAAATTCATTAGCGTTTCTTTGATTTTTGGATTTCTGAATACAGAAGCTATAAATTTACCTGAACCATCAGGCTCATCGCCTGCACTGAAACCACCGGGGAAATATATGATTTGTGAATGTTCTATTTCTTTAACAAATATATCTATTGAATTTTCAATGTCTTCTGGAGTCATATTTACAAAAACCTTTATGCTTGGTTTTGCTCCTGCTACTCTGAAAGCCTCTGCAGATTCATATTCTGTGTTTGTTCCAAAAAATACTGGAATGAAAACTCTTGGCTTTGCTATCTTGATTTTTGATTTAATTTTATTTGTTGTGTAATATTTTATATTTTCTATTCTTACATTCTCATCCTGTGTTTTATGTGGGAATACATTTGAAAGGGTTGAAAGGCTTTCTTCTATTAATTTGTCAAGATTTATATTGATATCATTGATTGAAATGATTTTTTCTGAGATAGTTTTTCCTATCTTATATATTTCTATTTCACTATCTTGAATTTCAACATCTGTTTCTATTACAAAAGATCCATACAGAGGATTAAATAGCCACCCTTCTTTAAAATTTTCAAATTTAAAGCCTATTTTATTACCCATACACATTTTGGTTATTGTTTCTGATAGCCCATAGAATTTTACACTTGAGGCTGATAGAATCTTTTCTTCTTCAATAAGTTTATAGATAAAATCAAAAACTTTTTTAAGATAGATAAAGTCAAAAGTGTTGTCATTTTTAAGCCTTGCTGGAATATAGTAGACATTACTTTTATCTTTCTTGAATTCAGGAGAAACAATCTTTCTTGCATCTCCAGTTGTGACTGCAAAACTTACTAAAGTGGGAGGAACATCAAGGTTTTTGAATGTACCAGACATACTGTCTTTACCACCTATTGCTGGTATGCCAAGTTCAAGTTGTGTTGTAAAGGCTCCAAGCAATGCTGAAAAAGGCTTTGACCATCTTAAAGGATCTTTGAATGGTTTTTCAAAGTATTCCTGTAAACTTAATCTGACTTTTTTATAATTTCCACCAGTAGCTACTATTTTAGCAACAGATTCTACAATTGCAAACATAGCTCCATGAAATGGAGAATAGCTTGATATTTCTGGATTAAATCCATAGCTCATTATGCTTACTGTAGTTGTTTCTCCTTCATAAACTGGAATTTTAGCAACCATTGCTTCGATAGGAGTTAGCTGATATTTTCCACCAAAAGGCATAAGAACAGTTCTACCGCCTACAGTGCTATCAAACATTTCTACAAGCCCTTTTTGTAATGATGAGTTGAGATTTGATATATTCTTAATCCAGTTTTCCAGTGTTAATCTTTTGGATCTATTGAATGGTGATTTTGATTCATCTTGAGGTGGACAGACCACTTTCGTATGTTTTTTTGCTCCATTTGAGTTAAGGAAATCTCTGCTTAAGTTTACTATTTCTTTACCTCTCCAGAACATTTTCATTCTTGGTTCATTTTTTATTTCTGCAATTATTGTGGCATTTAAATTTTCTTTTTTTGCTTCTTCTATAAATTTTAAGGCATCTTTTTTAGCTACAACGACAGCCATTCTTTCCTGTGATTCTGATATTGCTAATTCTGTACCATCAAGGCCTTCATATTTTTTCGGAACAAGATCCAGATTTATAATAAGTCCATCAGCGAGTTCTCCAACAGCAACAGAAACTCCACCAGCTCCAAAGTCATTACATTTTTTTATGAGTTTTATGACGTCTTTTTTTCTGAATAGTCTTTGTATCTTTCTTTCTTCAGGGGCATTTCCCTTCTGAACTTCTGCTCCTGCTTTGACTATTGATTCTTCTGTGTGAGCTTTAGAAGAACCTGTTGCACCACCACAACCATCTCTTCCAGTGCCACCACCAAGAAGAATAACAACATCACCGCTTGAAGGCTTTTCTCTTACAACATAATTTTTTGGGACTGCTCCTATGACAGCACCTATCTCCATTCTTTTTGCTACATAACCTTCGTTGTAAATTTCAGAGACAAGGCCTGTTGGGACGCCTATCTGGTTGCCGTAAGAACTATAACCATGTGCTGCTTCTATCGTTATTTTTCTCTGTGGGAGTTTGCCTGCTAAAGTTTTTTCTATAGGAGTTCGGGGATCTCCACTACCTGTTACCCTCATTGCCTGATAGACGTAAGCTCTACCAGAAAGTGGGTCTCTTATAGCACCACCAATACAGGTTGCCGCTCCACCAAATGGTTCAATTTCAGTCGGGTGGTTGTGAGTTTCATTCTTGAATTGAAGTAACCATTTTTCATTTTTGCCATTCACATTTACATCAATTACGATACTACAGGCATTAATTTCATCAGATTCATCAAGGTCTTTAAGTTTTCCAATTTTTTTGAGTTTTTTCATTGCCAGTGTTGCTATGTCCATAAGGCATATAGGCTTATTTTTGTTTTTATAAATTTCTTCTCTTGTTTCAATATATTTATTGTAGGCGTTAGATAACAATTTTTCGTATTTGCCATTTTCTATACAGACACTATCTATTTCAGTTAAAAATGTAGTGTGTCTGCAATGGTCTGACCAGTATGTGTCTATTACTCTTAATTCTGTAATAGTAGGGTCTCTATTTTCTTTTTTGAAATAATCCTGACAGAATATTAAGTCATCTTCATCCATTGCAAGTTCAAGTTCTGATTTTAATTTTAATAGTTCACTTTGATCCATGTTTATGAAGTTATGTATTGTTTTTATATCTTCTGGAATTGATGTTTTCTCATGTAAGGTTTCTGGTTTTTCAAGAGAGGCTAATCTGGAATCTACTGGATTTATTATGTAAGACTTGATTTTTTCTAACTCATCTTCTGAAATATTTCCTTCTATTACAATTACTTTTGCTGTTTTTACGATAGGTCTATCTTTATGGGTAATCAACTGAATTGCCTGTGAAGCAGAGTCTGCTCTTTGGTCATATTGACCTGGAAGATACTCTACCGCAAAAATTTTCAAATTTTCTTTAAAATAAGGAATTGTTTCCTCATAAACTATATCTACAGGGGGTTCTGAAAATATTGTGTTTTTTGCTTTACTAAAAGTTTCGTTGTCTATTCCTTCTATGTCATATCTATTGAGTATTTTCAATTTGTTTATGTTTTTTATATGAAGATATTCCCTTATTTCATTGAGTAGTTTTTTTGCTTCAATATCAAAGCCTTCTTTTTTCTCGACATATATTCTTTTTATATCTGGCATAATCACTCCTGTTTTTATTATAACATATTTTCTTAAAATATGCTTTATTTTTACTTGAAACTATGTTGAATTGAGAGTATAATATTTTTAAGGAATTTTTTATAAGGATTGAAAATGAAGTTTTTTTTGTTGTTTTTTTTATTGTTTTTTGAAACTAAAGCTTTTGCGACAAATTATTCAAAATTTGAGCCTCTTCAGGCAAAGGTTACTGTTATTGAACAAAAAAGTTCGATGTTAGATACGATTTTAAATTTTTTTATTGTTTTTGTTTTTTT